>LQHI01000032.1 GCA_001515185.1 Hadesarchaea archaeon DG-33
CTTTGGCTTTTTTGTAAACTAGCCAAGCAGTTGCAACGTCTTGAATCGCCAGACCGGTCGAGTCAAAAACCGTTATCTCGTCGCGTGATGTGCGACCGGATTTTTTCCCGCTAACTATCTCACCGAGTTCAGCATGTATATCCTCGCGCGCCAAAATGCCTTTTGAGAGGGGGACGTTTATCTCGCCGCTGTGGGACGCTTGCTCCCAGTTGTCGATAATTATTTTAGCTCGTTTCAATATCTCGGGGTCGAGTTCCTGCTTCCCCGGAGCATCCGCGCCTATCGCGTTGATGTGCACACCCTCTGATACCCAGTCGTTCATGACAATGGGGCTCTTGACTGGCGTGGTTGTCGCTATGATGTCTGCGCCTTGAACAGCTTCCTTAGCGTCGGTTATCTTTATGTTGATATCGAACTGTTTTTTCATCTCAGAGGTGTATTTTTTCGCGTTCGCCTCAACCTTGTCGCTTACCCTTAATTCTTCAATTTTGAAAATCTCGTTTAGGGCTAAAAACTGAGTTATAGCTTGTGCTCCAGCCCCGATTATTGCAACCACACGAGATTCCTCCCGCGCTAAGTACTTTGCCGCCACAGCACCAGCGGCCCCAGTCCTTACATTGGTAATCTTTGTGCCGTCCATGATTGCAATGGGAGCGCCAGTTCGCGGGTCAATCAGCAAGATAGTTGCCATCACCGTAGGCATACTGTGCTTACTGGGGTTTTGCGGGTGGACATTTACAATTTTCACCCCCGCCGCTTCAGTGTTTTCAAGATAAGCAGGCATTACCCTAAAATCGCCATCGTAGCGGTTGAAGAATACATATGATTTTGGCGGCATCTGAACCTTGCCGAGCCCTTTTGCCCGAAATGCCTCCTCAACGGCTTCGATGGTCTCACCTATTGAGATGAGATTTTCGACATCAGCCCGAGAAAGCAACATCACCGTCAATTTAGCACCTTTAGCCCATATGAAGTCCATGTTTTAAATTTTTCTGTACTGCTCGTGAGAATATAGGAAGTTAGAGTACCTCAGCTCCTTGCCCTAGGCACTGTTCTTAACCGCCAGATTTCGCGAAAAATCAAGCCTAAATACAAGTCTCACCAATTTTTAATCGTGGCCAGGGTGGTGTAGTCTGGTTAACATCCGGGACTGTGGAGAGTTTTTCTCGCAGATATCCCGTGTGTCGGGTTCAAATCCCGACCCTGGCCCCATCCCCTACAACTTAAGAGCTGGAGGACAAGATTTCGTTGGGTACACCATGACTCGCCCCTATGTGATTCTCAACGCTGCGATGACGCTTGACGGCAAGATTGCGACTGTGGCTGGAGACAGCAAGATTTCATGCGATAAACTTCGTGCAAGCGTTGATGCCGTGATTGTGGGGGTTGGCACAGTTCTAGCTGACGATCCTTTGCTGACAGTCCGGCGGGTAAGGGGGAAAAATCCCGTCCGCGTGATTATCGATGGCGAGGCAAGGACGCCGGTCAATGCCCGAGTTCTTAACGGTTCAGCTAAGACCATTATCGCCGTGTCCAAGCGGGCCCCCAAGCGAAAACTTAAAGAACTGCGGGCGGCTGGGGCTGAGGTCATCGTGGTTGGCAATAGGAAGGTTAAACTGCGTAGATTGCTTAAGCGACTTCGCTCACTGGGGATACGCAGGCTCTTGCTTGAAGGGGGTTCGACCATCAACTGGGCAATGCTCAAGCAGGGGTTAGTAGACGAGGTGTGCGTAGCTGTAGCGCCCCGGATAGTGGGTGGAGCTAAGGCGAAGTCCTTGGTCGGTGGCGCTGGGTTCGCCGATGTCCGAAATGGTGTAAGGCTCAAACTCCTGAACGTCAAAAAAGTTGGAAAACACATCCTTCTCACTTATCGGGTCTGGGGGGCCAAGGGTGCTTCGAAAGTTAGATGACCGCCTTTTCCTCATAGGTGTCGCGCATGTTCTACCGAAGAGCGCAGTGGAGGTCAAAGAAGTTATTGTAGGGGAGAGGCCGGAGGTTGTCGCTGTGGAGCTCTGTTCCGCCCGCTACTTAGCGCTCACCCAAGGTCTCAAACGGCCAAGCATGCTTGAGACAGTGCGCGCCGGGGGGGTCAGGTTATCCCTGCTCAACGGCCTGCTTTACCTCCTCCAAAACAGGTTCTCGCGTCAGACGGGCATGCCAGCTGGCGAGGAGATGCTAGTCGCAATCAGGCACGCCCAAGAAATCGGCGCGCGGGTGGAGCTGATAGATCGAGATATCCGCATAACCCTGCAGCGGCTCATCAATCGCATGTCTTGGCGGGGACGTGTAAAACTATTTGCGGAGCTCCTGCTGGGCCTCCTCCCCTTTGGAAAGCGTGTGGAGCTCGAGCGGCTCACCGACGACCAAATCGTCGCTTATTTGCTGCAGGAGTTGAAGCGAACCTCGCCAACCGCCTACCAGGTGTTAATCGGGGAGCGCGATGCTTACATGGCCTCGAGGTTAGCGATGCTTCTATCCACGAGCACCGGTAAAGTGGCATGTGTGGTTGGCGCTGGGCATGTGCCGGGCATTTACGAAAGACTGAGCAAGGGGCTCTCTGGAAGTTGGAGAATGAGTGTAGAATACGAGGTCGGTGGTTAGGACATTTTGGTCGCCCTGATCTCGCTCGCGGGAATCTTGATGTTTAGCAAACTTTTTAAATAGGTTGTGAAGACTTCAAATGGAGTGGGTAAAATGGAAGCAGAGATGAGCGAAAAACTGAAGCAAATGCTGAACGTCCCGATAAGCAAAGTAGAGGAGCAGGGAGATGGGCTCGTCGTCTACGTGCCGAAGGAGCAAATCGCTAGGGCCATAGGTGCCGGTGGGTCTGTTATTCGGTCGGCCGAGCTAATCCTCAAACGAAAAATTACCATCAAAGAGTCAACGTGAACTAGATGGTCCGTTTTATAGAGACCGAGCTACGCCACATCTTAATCTCAGTTTTTGTGCTCGCGGTTGCTGTTTCAGGGATTGGATTTCTCCCCCTTGAAGGCGTGGGGGAGCGTTTTGCTGTGATATCGATACCTTTGGCCCTTGGGTTCATTGCGCACGAACTCACCCATAAGTATGTTGCTAATCGATATGGCTACTTTGCAGTCTACCGGATGTGGCCGCTCGGCTTGGTATTTGCACTCTTAATCGGGCTGGCCTCTGGAGGCAGATTTATTTTCGCAGCTCCCGGTGCGGTCGTGATTTTGTCGTCATATTTCACCCGCCGTCAGAGCGGGTTAATCGGGTTGGCAGGGCCGGCCACGAACATCGCAATTGCCGGCTGCTTCTTTCCTCTAAGTTACTTGCCAGGATTGGTTGGCATGATTGGATCTCTGGGTACGCTTATTAACCTCTGGCTAGCATTTTTCAATTTATTACCCATCTCACCTCTCGACGGAAGAAAAGTTTTCTCGTGGAATCCTGCGATTTGGGCGGCGATCGAGATGCCCCTACTTGCGTTCGTCGTGATGCTTGTTTAGGTAAATTTTTAAGTGCTGCCAAAAAATGAAAAAATGAGGTGAGCGATTGGTACAGGCGTATGTTTTGATAACCGCCGCAATAGGAAAAGTTAGACAGGTCGCGGAGGAGCTCAATGGTCTTCAAGGGGTAAAATCAGTGCACGTGGTCACTGGCCCGTACGACATCATTGTGTTCGTTGAGGCCAAAGAACTCGGTAGTCTGACCAACACTGTCGTCAGGGGAATTCACAAGATTAAAGGTGTTGTCGATACTAACACGGCAATAGTTGTTGAAGTTTAAGTGGTAGCCCGGGGAGGATTCGAACCCCCGTCAACAGATCCAGAGTCTGTTATGCTTGACCCCTACACCACCGGGCTTCATACTAATTTCTTCGCGAGAGTTAAAAATTGCTACTCACTCGGTCGGTAGCGTGTACGCAGGTTTGACTGAACGACGAAGAACGCGAACAGCAAAAGGACGTAAATCAGCACGCTACCGAAAAAAGTATTGATTTCAGCCCGACCAACGACAATCACGCTCGGAAGCCACCTCAAGAAGAGATTAAGAAGGCAAAACAGAGGGAAGAGCCAAGTATGGATTATTAACGCGAGATTAGAGTTCGTTGAGAAAATCAGATAGAAAAATAAAGTACCGAGACCAAGCAAAGCGTAGCTCGCGAGAAAAAGGATACTGATCTCCGATTGAATCCCTTGGAAGGCCAAGACGAACCCCAAGTACAATACGGCCAAGGCTATGCCAAACGCTGCATCAGCCATGAGCGGGGGTTTAGGGAGAGAGCGTGGATTCATTCAATCCGCATTTAAGAGCTTTCAGCATCCATATAAAACGTGGCCCCAATGGCGCAGGAGGGCCAAGGTAAGGAAAAGGCGTTATTTGGCAGCTTTCTCGCGGCCTCCTTCATTTTCGGATTACTTAGTCTTTTTAGAAAGGAAAAATGTGTCGAAAGAACCATCCATAAAGTTGCATATCAACGATTCCGAGAAAAACTAGGGTACCAAAAGTAATTTATAAAGATCATAAATGGTAGCCCGGGGCGGAATTTCGGTCGACCTGTCGACGTTCGAATTCAGCAGGGTTTTTCCCTTCCGCCGTCGCGGGCTCCAAAGGCCCGCAGGATTTTGTGGGGGGTTTAACCCCTGACCATTGGGCCCAGTCACCGCTGGTCTACCCCACCGGGCTACCAAACGATTGTATCCCTGAGTGCTTTAATCAGTTTTCAACCACCACCCAAAACTTACTTAAAACCGACTGATTACTTTTCTTCAGGAGGAGCTGGGTTTGAAGCTGAAACTCTTGCGCGCGGATCTCTCTTCTGGCTCGATGCGGGACGAGTTTGTAGACGAGGACGAGGTTGAATTGTTCATCGGTGGTCGTGGCTTGGGAGTAAAAATCCTCATTGAAGAGCTCAAACCTGGCACCGACCCCCTTGGGCCCGAAAACAAGCTGATTTTTATGGCGGGTCCTGCTACGGGTACGGCGTTCCCCACGAGCGGTAGATTTCACGTAATCACCAAATCGCCCCAGACCGGCGGTATCGGGGACGCCAGCTGCGGCGGCACCTTCGGCCCGGAACTCAGGTTCGCGGGTTATGAGGGCATAATCATCGAGGGTAAGGCGGCTGAGCCCGTTTACCTGTGGATACGCAAAGGAGAAGCGGAGATACGATCTGCCGGGCGGTATTGGGGTAAAGGCACTTGGGGCACCGATGATGGCATTCGCAAGGAACTCGGGGACTCGAACGCCAAAATCGCCTCGATCGGCCCCGCGGGGGAGAACCTCGTGATGTGCGCCGCGATTATCAACGACAAACATCGCGCGGCTGGTGGAGCTGCAGTCGGGGCCGTGATGGGATCGAAACATCTTAAGGCAATCGCCGTGCGTGGGTCTAAAAGACCACCCGTCGCAGATGAGAAGAAACTCAAAGAAGCCGTCCAAAAAGTATTGAAGATGTTCCGAGAGAACCGAATCACTGGACAATTCCTGCCCACCTATGGAACCGCTGTTGCTGTCAATACTATCAACAAGTACGGGCTTCTTCCCACAAAAAACTTCCAGACGAGCGTTTTTCCAAACTCGGAAAAAATCAGCGGCGAAACAATTGCGAAAACTATATTGGTGAAAGGCAAGGCATGCTGGGGATGCCCGATCGCATGCGGCCGCATAATCCGTATTACTCAAGCACCCTATCAAGTCGAGGGCGAGGGGCCTGAATACGAGGCAATCTGGGCGCTAGGGCCTCAGTGCTACATCGATGACTTAACCGCCATAGCCAAAGCCAACAATCTCTGCAATGAGCTGGGTATGGATCCCGTCTCTTATGGCAACACCGTAGGCTGCGCAATGGAGCTGAGTGAGCGCGGGAAGATCTCGAAAGAGAAGTTGGGCGGTCTCGAGCTGAAGTTCGGCAATCCCCAAGCGATTGTTGAGCTCACTTGGAGAACGGCATATCGCTTGGGATTTGGGAACGACATCGCGCTTGGTGCGAAGCGCCTCGCGGAGAAATACGGCGCCCCCGAGTTAGCGATGCACGTGAAGGGACTTGAACTGCCCGCGTATGACCCGCGTGGTGCTCAGGAGCTGGGGCTGGCGTACGCGACCTCAAATCGCGGTGGCTGCCACATCCGAGCATACATGATGGGCCCAGAAATCTTTTATGTGCCCCCGCAACTTGACCGCTTCGCCATCAAGGCGCAGTGGGTGAAGACCTTTCAAGATCTATTCGCCATCTGTGATTCGGCCGTCTTTTGTAAATTTGCGACCTTCGCCATTTGGGTGCCTGAAATCGTGGAGATTCTCAACGCGATAACCGGGTGGAACTTGTCGCCCGATGAGCTGTTGAAAGCCGGTGATCGCATCTACACCCTCGAGCGGCTCTTCATCAACCGCGAGGGCTTTGGGCGCAAGGACGACACGCTGCCCAAGCGTTTGCTCAAAGAACCTATGCCAGAGGGCCCATCAAAGGGCCACGTGGTTAAGCTGGAGGCAATGCTCGGCGAGTACTATGCCCTGCGCGGGTGGAAGGATGGTGAGCCGACCCACGAGAAGCTAAAGGAACTGGGGTTGTGCAAGTATGAGAACCTTTAGTCCTTCCCAAACAGGCTATATCTCTCCTTGAGTGGCCATTTTAAGCTCAGCCCAGCGGATTTCAACCTAGCAAGCGTCGTTTCGTATGGATCGATGACTTCTCCCTCAAACGCGACCACGAGTCTCGGGTCGATCTCCGCCAGCCTTTTCGCAAGCTCCACTCTTTCTTGCTTACTCACGATTCGGGGGTCGTCCATCATCCCGGCGACGTGAAAGCTGACCCCGTAATTCAGGAGGTTTCGGATAGCTCTAAATGGAAGCTCGAAACTCTCGGGTTTGGCTCCGGTTCTCCTCGTGAAAGCTTCGGGGTTTCCCGCCTTCAGGGAGACTCTAACGTGGGGCTTCTTGAACCTCGAAAGATCTTTCACGTAGTTTTCATCCGCGCCGAACAGGATGCCGTTCGTCTCGAGGATGAAGATATCGAACTCGGAGTTATCGACGAGCTCGAGAAGCGCGAGCAAGTGCTCCCGGCCCAACGTGGGTTCCGCACCCGAGATCCGGAGCTTTCGGACGCCGTATTTATGTGCAGCTTCGCTGAGTTTTTCAAATGCCTCGGCTGGCGAGTAAAACTTGCCAAACCTTTCGGGGAAATCGCGACTCCAGTCGACCCAGCAAAAGAAGCAGCGCAAACAACATCCGCAAGTGTAGCCTGTGGCAATGCCACCTACCCCGGTTGCGTAAAATGCCGTGTACTTCCTCTCATTCCCCCGACAAATGATTTTCTCGGTTTCCCTTGCTAGCTCGATCGGGTCAAACGGCTCGAAGCCCGGCGTGATGAAGCGTGGGTAAGTTTTCATTTTTTCTCGAGCAAACTTCTTTCATCTAACCTTATTTTTCACATGGATCAAGTTATAAATGAGATAACTGGTGGAAGGGGCATGTCGAAAGTCGTTGTCGTGAAAGGAAATGACCCCGCCACGATGGTGCCAAGAGGCCTGCGCTCGCTGGGTGTTGAAGTTCACCGCAGGAAAG
>LQHI01000033.1 GCA_001515185.1 Hadesarchaea archaeon DG-33
CATTCGTTACTTTAATAAGAAAGTTCGACATTTTTTTAATATGTGAAGAAGATTAATCGAGTTCTGCGAGAGATTCTTTATCGAGTCTATGAACAGAATGAATCTTTTATGAGCCAGAAATCGCTTGCACAGGCATGTGAGCTTTCCATGGATACCGTGAACCGCGTTGTAACTAAGCTTAACCAGTTCCACACGATCAAGAAGAAGCCCCTCGGGTTCAGGGTGGTGGATCCGAAGAAAGTCCTAACCTACTGGGCCTGCACTCGCAACCTCGCCAACGATATCGCCTACTCGACCTACTCGCCTAACTCTGTGCTCAAGATCGAGGATGAGATGCCCCACGGTACTGTCTTCACAGCATTTTCCGGCTACCGGCTGAGGTTCGGAAAGACTCCAACCCATTACGAGAAGGTATTCGCCTATGCCGATCCCGCAGAGGTAAGACGAAGGTTCCCGGAAAGCACCGCCGAACGGAAAAACGTTTTCGTGCTAAGGCCTGACCCCCACTTAGCGCAGACGAACAAGGACGGTGCGGCTTCGCTTGCTCAAATCTACGTCGACCTCTGGCAACTCGGGGGGGACCCCGCTGACCGATTCCTGTTGGAGATGGAAACGATGCTAAAAGCAAAGCCCATCGAGGCTCTGAAAACGCTGGCGCGGAAGAGCTCCTGATCTTTCCGTTCTAAAAGAAAACTCCGAAATCCTGCAAATCGTCCACGAACCAGATTGCGCCCACCACCACAAGGAAATAACTTACCCGCTTGTGCCGAGTCCTCAAATTCAGCCCTAGGCCCACGCCCACGCAAACGGCACCGTAAATCCAGTGATGCAGGCGCGGCAGGGCCAACGCTTCCCAAACCGGTCCGAGCCAGAGATACCAGATAGCCAAGCTCGCGAGCGCAAATGATGCAGCAAAGAGAATTACCTCTACTCGCGAGAACTCCCTCATGCCACTACCTAGTGTCGTTTCACTTCAAAGTTATTCCCTTCGCGACATCCAACATCGCCGCTCGGGGGTCTGTAGCCTTCACCACGCTCGAAGCAAGTAGCACACCCTCGGCACCCAGATTCAGCGCGATTCGCGTGTCCTCGCCGCTTGTTATCCCCGCGCCACAGAGCACCCGAACATCAGGGTTGACCTCGTGCACCAGCTTTACCGCGTCGCTCACTACTTCGGGCTTGACTTTTGACACCGCCCGCCCAGTCCCTATCAGCTCGGGAGGCTCGACCGCGACCATATCGGGCTTGAATGCCGCGACCTTCTTACAAACCTCCGGGTCCTTCGCACAGACCACGCTAGTTAACTCTAACTCTCGCAAGCGCTTCACCACCTGCTCGATCGCCTCAGACTGAATCTGGTGCTCCGAGTGATTGATCAACGAACCAATGGCCCCTGTTGCCTTCAGCGTCTCTGCTATCAACCATCCCGTGTGGGCACCCGGGGCAATGGAGTCAACGTGCTGCGCGAGTACTGGGATGTCAACTTGACTCGCGACCCTGTAAATATCGAGGTTCTGGGGGGCGACTGCGACGCTTATCCCTTCCTCCTTGGCCACCTCGGCGATCGTTTTGGCAAGTTCCACCGCTCGCTCACCCACCGATTGAGGGTAGGTTTTGAAGTTTACGATTACTACTGGTGTTTTCAACAAACTACCACCTCCGCCAACTTAGGGTCAACACATATAAATTATTTCGTGTCATCGATCCTTGGTACATTTTTGGAAGCTGTTGCCGAAGAAGTAGTGGTGCCGGAGCGGGGAGTTGAACCCCGACCTCGAGATTTCTCACATCATCTCGTGAATCAGCACTCACAACCGCCGATCAGGTTATGAGTCTCGCGCTCGGACCACCTGAGCTACTCCGGCATTAATCAATTTATGCATCAAATTCTTAAGCTTTGACGCTTTGCACAAACTTCAAAAAATCTTTCTTCAATCGCAGCTTTGCACAGCCTCGTTCATACCCCACTAGCACAAGATCTGCAGCATTCACAAAAATCCCGTTTTCAACAACGCCCGGCACGCGATTGATTGCCGCCTCGAGCTGAGCTGGTTTAGCCATCCGCGCAAACTTCACGTCCACGATGTAGTTGCCATTATCGGTCACAAAAGGTGTTCCCGCCGGAGTCACTCTCAGCTTCGGCTCCCCACCGAGCTTCGCCAGATGCTTCATCGTGTACTCGCGCGCGAACGGCAACACCTCGACCGGCACGGGCATGCGCTCGCCCAAGTGTCGGACCAATTTTGTTCGGTCCACAACGATGACAACTTTTTGCGCCGCGCTCGCGACGATTTTCTCTCGGGTTTGCGCTCCACCTCCTCCTTTAATCAGGTTGAAATTTGGGTCGACTTCATCGGCCCCATCTATCATAATATCGAGTTTTTCGTGGGCATCGAGTGAGCTTAGTTTTAATCCCAACTCATTCGCAAGCCTCTGGGTGGAGAAGGAGCTCGGGATGAAGACCGCCTTGGGCCTTGACTTCGCTAGGGCTCGAACTACCTGCGCGACCGTCGTGCCAGAGCCTAGGCCGACAAGCACGTGCCCCTTTACAAGCTTCGCCGCCTCCTCGGCCGCTGCACGCTTCCACTCCTCGACCAAGTTAAACCCAGTGAAGTTTTGTGTTGCAAGTTTTTAAATAACCTAATCTATATTGAAGAACGGTGGATTCATGAAGCGCGTTGCTTCAGTAAGAGACGCGATGGCTGACAAAGTTCTCACTGCAGGCCCAAACACTACGGTTGACCGGGCAGCAAAACTCATGGCCGAGCGCGGAGTGGGAAGTATCGTCATTGTGAAGAAAAAGAAGCCGGTCGGAATTTTGACCGAACGGGACCTGTTAATGAAAGTTGTGAGCTTGGATTTGAAACCTAGCAAGGTCAAGGTCGGCAAGATCATGTCGAGCCCGATAACGACGATCGGCCCCAATATAGACATAACCGATGCCGCGCGAACGATGGCTCACAGCAAGATCCGACGTTTGCCGGTGGTCGAAAACGGAATCCTCATAGGTATCCTCACAGCAAGCGACATCACCGCGATTTCTCCCGAACTCAGCGAAGTAGTTTCGCACCCAGAGATGCTCGAGCGCGAGGAGGTCGGGCAGAGCGTCTGCGAGGTCTGCGGCGAGGTTACAACTGCCCTCTCCGAAGTAAACGGTACGTGGGTTTGTGAGAACTGCCGCGACACTATGGGCGGGTAGATGGTGGAATGGTATGCCGGGACCTGCTCATGCGGGTCAGCATTAGCGATGTGATGCAGCCCTGCTCTACTTTCGTCAGCTCACGCGACCTCGTCACCAGAGCTCGGGCGGTCATGCGCTCGAGCGGCTTTCGAGCCCTTCCCGTCATCGATGGGGGGAGGCTCGAGGGAATCATCACTGCCCAGCAAATCATTCGCATCACCTCGACCCGCTCCAACATACCCGTCGCAGGGCTCATGTTTCCACCCCGGATCATCGCAACTCCCGCCAGCGATCTAGCTAAGATTGCCAAAGACATGGTCAGGCTTGAGATCTCGAACGTGCCGGTGGTCCAGAGCTACAGCGATAAGACCGTGATCGGACTCATCAGGCTGGATGGCATTCTCAAAATTGTGGGGGGGATGAAGTCGAAGCTTACGGTCGGTGACATCATGACCAAGAAGGTCGTAACGTGCGAGCGGGATGACGAGATATCCCGCGTCTGGGGCATCATGGAGCAAAATCGCAACTCGGGGCTGCCCGTCACGCGCTACGACAAGCAAAAACACAAGCTCGAGGTCATCGGCATGGTAACCCGCTCGGATATCATTCGCTCCGGAGAGATCCGACTGGCAGAGGAATCGGTAAAGGGCGGGCGTCCACCTACTAAGGTGCGAAGCCTCATGCGCACCCCTGCGATAACCGTTTCGCCCAAGGTGCCGCTCGCCGAAGCCATCGAACTCATGCTCAAACGCAACGTTGGCAGGCTCCCGGTCGTCGATGAGGGCAATCTCGTAGGAATTGTGAGTCGTTCAGATATTGTAAGAGTGGCATGTGGGTGATAGGATGCGGAGATTTCCCCATTATAAGTCCATCAAACGTGGACCGCTGGCCTTCAAGTCGAGACGCCATCGGGAGGAAGGAAGCATCATGCCACTCGCGCGAAAACCAGTGACAACAGTTTCCCCGACAATGCGGATAAAGAATGCCGCTGAGCTCATGGTCAAGCAGGGCGTGCGAAGGTTACCTGTGGCGAGCCCCGGTACAAAAAAACTCATAGGCATCATCCGCACGCGAGACATCATCGACTTCTTGGGCGGAGGCGAAAAATTCAGAATCGTACAGGAGAAGTTAAAGGGCAATTTCTTCGCCGCAGCTAACGAGCCCGTGCGAACGATCATGTCTGAGCGGGTAATTCACGGCACTACCGACATGTCTATGATTGATGCCGTGAAGCTCCTCCTCCAAACCGGTGTTGGAGGGATACCCATCCTCGACGAGCGCGAGCAGATTGCTGGCATCGTCTCGGAGCGCGATTTCATAAACTACGTGCCGACCAAGACCGGAACCCCCGTGAGTTACCATATGACCCGCCATGTGATCACCGCTGAGCCCGAACTTCAAATTCGCGAAGCGGCTAGAAGGATGATCTCTAGAGGAGTTCGACGCCTGCCCGTGGTACGCGAACTAGAACTGGTCGGCATCGTCACGAGCGTCGACATCCTGCGCTACTTCGGGACGAGCAAGGTTTTCGAGCACATGATCTCGCAACGCGTAGACGAGGCGATGTCTGTAGGTGTTGAGGAGATAATGACTCGCGACGTGCTGACCGTGGCGCCCGAGACCGACCTTGGGGAGGCTACTGGGCTCATGCGTGAGCGCGAATGCGGCTGCCTGCCCGTGATCGAACGAGGTGAACTCAAGGGGATAATAACCGAGCACGACCTGCTGGAGTTATTGATTTGAGGTGTCTGAATGCGTGTAAGTCAAATCATGAGTTCGCCCGTAGTGACGCTTGACAAGGACCAGCCTTTGGCAAACGCGATTGACCTGATGCGGCGAAACGAGATTTCTCGCCTCGTAGCGCTTGAGGCGGGTAAAATCGTGGGCATGATTACCGAGAGGGACATAGCTCGTGAGATGGGGTCGAGCACAACCTACCGCTTGCCCCCCGGACGGACACACGTCTCGAATGTGATGACCCCTAACCCGATTACCGTAGCCCCGGAAGTAATAGTGAAACGGGCCGCCGAGATAATGCTCGACCACGACATCAGCGGACTTCCAGTAGTCGAGGGGGAGCACCTCGCGGGCATCGTGACCAAGCTGGACTTCGCGAAGGTTTGCTCGGAGTACGATGATGTCTACGTGGGGCAGGTGATGGAGGCGAGCCCGACTACGGTATCACCAGGAGATCGGGTTGTTCACGCGCGTCGGGTGCTACTCGATGAAGATTTGGTCGGCCTACCGGTCATGGAGGGCGGAAAGCTCGTCGGAGTCGTGACGGTGCGAGACGTGGCAATGAAGCTCGCAGCTTTTCAGGAAGCCGTTCCAAATCAGCACAAGAGCGAGCGCATCAAAAACTTGCTAGTCGGAGAAATCATGAGCCAGCCGGCCACGACGACGCGAACGGATGCCCGACTCCCCGAAGTTTCGCGTCTCATGTTCGAGCGGCGATTCTCAACCCTCCCCGTGCTGAACCTCGAGGGAGAGCTGGTCGGGCTGCTGACGAAGACCGAGCTCACCCAGATAGCGCGGGATCGGCTCTAGGATTTTCTCCTTAGAATCTCCTCTTAGCATCACTCCTGACACGGCGAACTTTCGCAATCACTACCGCCGAGTCTTTAGACGGATGTTGTTTATAAAAAGGCAAACCGGGGAGTGTGCAACTGTAACGCGCGCCAAGGCTGCCAACCAAATACGTGCCAGAAATTAAAAATTTAATTAGAACTGGATTGACATTTAATTGTGCGGCCGTGGTCCAGCCTGGTTAGGACTCAGGCTTCCCATGAGATTTCGGGAAAAGCCTGCTGCGCGGGTTCGAATCCCGCCGGCCGCACCACTTTGTTGCCTTTAACTTATTCCAAAAGACCAAGCTGGTC
>LQHI01000034.1 GCA_001515185.1 Hadesarchaea archaeon DG-33
CTTCGCTCGGTCACGTTTACTGCCGGCCGCGTTATCCGAGACGTTGATGGAATATATGACCCTGCCTTGCTGTCGAGTTCAAGATGAAATAGATATTTCGGACCCAATCCTGGTTATGCAATGTTTCTACCGCAATTCGATAGTTTCGCCAAAGGAGTCCGGCTTCTAATAATACCCCTCCCGTAAGTGACTAAATTGTCATTGCCCCAATAGACGTCCATGGAAATCCTTCATAGGAGTGTAAGTCTAATAACTAAGAAGGGAATAATTCTTACTTTGGCTGTGGGATAAGGTCAAAGTGCCATTAATTATCTTTTCTTTTTACTTTTGTGGAAGGTCGGGGGTTCCCATTCAACGCCATCGCTGTTATTTTCATACTCGTCTTCTTCCCATCCCGCAATGCCTTCCTCGTCGAAAAGTAACGTGAGCACTTGGCCATAGGAGTTGATTGGTAATGTCCATTCGAGAATTTCGGTGTGTGGTTTAACCCCTCGGCCCGAAACCCAAGTTTCCGCCTTCACGACTTCAAAACAATCCGGTGGTACAGAACCTCGGAAAACGGTGTGAGCGATGGTACCAGGAGGAATAATCCCGGTCAGGACGTAGGAGGCAAACTCTCTCGACTTGTGAAACCATGATATCGTGCGCTTCTCGCTTACAATAAGAGCACAGGCATAGTCAGTGAGATCCAAGAATCTCATGGCGGTTGCAGTCAAGGTCGTTTGACTCATAGCAGCCAGGGTTCGAACAGTGTCCCATCCCGGCTCACGCACCTTTACAAGTTCCTGGTATATAAACTGCGGCATTAGAAGCGCTGCAGCAAAGTTATTAGCTCTGAGTTCAACAGGTTGAATTTGATCTTTGAAGGATTCGATATCATCCCTAGAACAATAAAAGCTATCTTGATAGTCACTGTCCATACATAGATGTCCCAATTCGTGGGCACCTGTAAAGTTCTTTCGGCCTTGCTCCTTGATAGATGAATTGACGCCTATGAGGGACTTCCCGCTTGGATTTAATAAAAGTAGACCGTCGATACTTTTGAGTTTATCCTCAACATAAGCTATATCCAGCGTTAGGCATATATCTCTTGGGATGATCGGCAATTTCGTTATGCCGAGTTCTTCTAAGAGCTTTGTGGCTTCTAATTCCGGCATCAGCTTTCCTTATTTTTCAAGAATTCAATAAGTTTGGAGATCGTCTCTTGGTCTTCAGAGTCCAATGACTGAAACCCACGAAAGAAGGCTTTTGCATTTTCATGTTGCAGTAGATCCTGGACCTCTGATTCATCCGTTTTACCGGATAGATAATCCATGGAGACGCCCAGAACAGTGGCTATCCTATGAAGCACGGGAATGGTGGGGACCCTGTGCCCATTTTCAATTTGAGATATCGCCGCAGGCGTAATACCTGCCTCTTGAGCAAGTTTCGCTTGGTTTATTCCTTTCCGCTCTCGGGCTTCTATAATCCGATTCTTCAACGCTTTCTTATCGAATCCTCTCACCATCTTAACCCCTCCCTCTCTCGAATTCATCGGTAATGATACCATAGAATTTACAGATCGGAAAGAAAAAATTAACAAAAAGGCTTGACAAGCCTTCGGTTATTGATTATCATCTTGTTAATAAAAAATTCACAGAAAGGAGAGACGAGAAATGGCAAAGACGAAAGGCTTGAAACCGGGTGAGAGAACTCCAGTTTCGGGTTAGTATCGGAACACAAGGACCAGAACGGAGGTAACGTCAGTAAAGGGTGAGCCTCTACCTCCCGGGACCAAAGGGTCCAGGTACAGCCTCGTGGATAGGACCAAGCATAAGAAATAATTCGACAAAGGAGCTTGTTATCTCATGAGCAACCAAGAGAACCAGTTGAGGGAAAAGAAAATTCCTTCAAAATCAAGTATCTCGATGTCGCATGCTTCAAAGTACTCAGATGGGGCGAATCTATCGCCTGTCGAAAGCGTTCCCAAACGCAGAATTCAACCCATTGCGCAGCTACTTCTTTTTGTGCACGCAGGGGGGCGGTGTGAGTTTGACGGGTGCAATAAGTATCTTCTACAACATCATTTGACGCTCACGGAAGGTAATTTCGCCCAGGTCGCTCACATTGTAGCTTTTAGACCCAAGGGACCACGCGGGAAGGGACCTTCTCGACCAAAAAACATCAACGACATCTCAAATCTGATGCTCCTTTGCCCCGGGTGTCACAAACTTGTTGACGATAATCCTTCCAATTACACTCGTGGTACTCTTGGGGAATACAAACGCCGCCATGAAGATCGGATCCGCCATGTGACAGGTCTTGGGCCCGACCTAAGAACCACCGTCGTACAACTCAAGGCGAACATTGGTGGCCATCCCGTTGATATACCAGTTTCTCAAGTCGTAGAAGCTGTCGCCCCTCGTTACCCAACAGACCTACGCGGCTTTGTCATCGATCTTACAGCTATTCATGGAGACGACCAAGCCTTTCTTAAAACAGCGACCCAGAATATTCCGCGCCACATTGAGCGGTTATATGCTCCTGGGATGGATGTCGAAAGGACGCGGCACATATCACTTTTTGCGCTAGCGCCGATTCCACTCCTCGTATTCCTTGGGAGACAGTTAAGCAACAAGATCCCTGTGGAGCTTTATCAAAGACACCGTGATGCCGGGGATTGGACTTGGAAGGTCTCAGGTGAGCCGGTTGAATATGAATTTCGCCGGCTCCGATCCGGTACCGATCAGAGTAAGGTAGCACTCATTTTGTCGTTGAGCGGCACCGTTCATGTCGAGGATCTTGCGGGAGAATTTGGAGATGCTTTTTCCGTCTACGAAATCACTCTGAGAGGCACTGCGCCGAATCCGACATTTCTGAGGACCAAAGAAGATCTCAGGCTGTTCAAACATACGTATCAGGTATGCCTACGAGAAATTATGCGCAATCACGGAAAACTTAAAGCCATTCACCTATTCCCTGCTATCCCAGCTCCAGTTGCTGTTCTTTGCGGACACGAACTGCTCCCGAAGGTCGATCCAACACTCATAGTATATGACTATGACAAAAGAAAAGGGGGTTTCAAATTCACATTGGAGGTCAATTAAGCATGAATGAAAACGAATACCTTCGAGAAATTCTCAAATCTCAGACCTTAGCTCCAGGCAGCGAAGAGTTGAAGACGCTTCAAGAGCGCAGAGCAGAGGTGGAGGGATTGTTACGCGAGCAATTCCACGAATCTTCTCCGACTATTCGCTATGGTGGATCCAAGGCTAAGGGCACTATGATTAAAGAGGCATACGATCTTGATATTATCTCCTATTTCCCTCATGATGACACTTCAGCCGGAGAAACCCTGGAAGAGATATACAACAACGTTCGCGATGCCCTCTCGACCAAGTATTATGTTGAATCTAAGCCGTCTTCTTTGCGGCTCAAAGACGCGGACCCAAGTAATTATGGTGTTGATTTCCACATCGATGTCGTCCCTGGTCGCTACACAGACAACTCTAAGACTGACGTTTTTCTGTATCGATCCACAGGGGAGAAAAAAAGGCTCAAGACGAATCTCGATACTCATATCAGACATATCAAGGAGAGTGGGTTAATAGAAGCGATCCAACTTCTTAAGCTTTGGAGGGTCCGTAACGGGTTGAGAGTGAAGCATTTTGCACTGGAACTCCTGGTAATTGAACTTCTTAAGGGCAAGCGTTCATGGGTCCTGAGTCGTCAACTTAAGCATGCTTGGGAACAGCTTCGAGACAATAGCGAAACGATCTCAATCCAGGATCCGGCTAATCCAACCGGAAACGATCTTTCTGAATTACTCAATGCGGGTATTCGCTCCGAATTATCGTCTGTCTCGGAAAGAACCCTTCAGATTATTCATGACTCTGGCTGGGAAGGAGTCTTTGGTCCCGTCGAAGAGAATGGCGAAGACGACAGAGGCAGGAGAATCGATATGCTTAAGGGTGCCGCAGCAGGTATCGCCACGCCAACGAGGCCGTGGTTTCTTCCATGAAGAAGCACTGGCACAAGCTGGATCCAACTCTTCTTGAACGAATGAAGTCAGAGGTTCAATCCGTTTTCTCGAATCTTCATTTCTATCCGGCAAAGGATCGTGTTTTCATCCGCGGCAGTTTCCCGGTCATCCACGAAGGGAAGATTCTTGATCGGTATTCAATAGAAATTGAGTTGCCGCGTAATTATCCTGAATCGCTTCCGATCGTTCGCGAGGTTGGAGGGCGAATTCCTCAGACGGCTGATCGCCATATTAATCCGACTGGGGAAGCCTGCCTGTTCTTACCTGACGAGCGCTGGAAAGTTTGCCACCCCGGCTCTAGCCTTTTAGATTTCCTCAATGGCCCGGTTCGTAATTTCTTTGTAGGACAAAGCCTTGTTGAACTCGGACAACCCTGGCCGTTTGGAGAATGGTCGCATGCCTCTGTTGGTATAATAGAATACTATGCCGAACTCCTCGGTACCAAGGATTTGGCTACGATACTGAGATATCTTGACTACCTCAGCAAGCCCAAAATAAAGGGACATTGGAAGTGTCCGTGTGGAAGCGGACGACGGCTTCGCAACTGTCACTTCGAAGAACTTAAAGACCTCAGGACCAAAGTCCGGCAGGACGATGCCCAGCGGTCTAGACAAAGATTGATTTCTCTGACGAA
Source organism: Hadesarchaea archaeon DG-33 (assembly GCA_001515185.1). Taxonomy (GTDB): domain Archaea; phylum Hadarchaeota; class Hadarchaeia; order Hadarchaeales; family Hadarchaeaceae; genus DG-33. The sequence continues at coordinate 4,656 of LQHI01000034.1, forward strand.
AACATTAGAAACAGTTGGTGGCGGAGAATAGAAAGATAGAATTCGGGGACCTGTGCCGAAGCCGTTAAACATAGGGGGCTTCGTGATATAATTGCGATTTTCCCGACTGTATACTTTTTGTATAGTAAGCAGCCAAAAAGAGACAGTACCAAATAGAATTGTGAATGCCTTTTAACCCGTAAAATCCCGAACAATCATAACTAGTTAGCACGAAAAGGGGGAAGGGCTGGTTGTTTTGTTTCTGATTCGTAATCAGTAGGTTGTCGGTTCAAATCCGACCGTCGGCTCCATCCATTTCCGAGGTCTCACGAGTCTCCCGCCTGATTGAACCTCACCATGTTCTATGATTTTTCCATTGAGCAAGAGTCAAGAGCAGAACAGATGGCCCCCTTCGCCTTGACTTTTTGGTACTGTATGGTTTGTATTTTAATGATTGTCCGGACTTGACATTAGGATTATAAATCCTTATTATTAGGAAATAAAATCCTTATTATTAAGCAGTAACTTCCTAATATGACGATAAGTCGTAAAAACCTGGACGAAATCCTTTTTGCTCTGGAACGGCAGATACAGTTTCACAGTGGCTCTCCCATAGGGCTTCTCGTCTGCGGTGGGACAGCCCTCGCTGCTCTCGGACTTATCGATCGAACCACCAAAGACGTTGACGTCATGGCAGGGGTTGAAGAGACAGGCGAGGGGATGAGAATTTGGAAAATTCGTAGGTTCCCTGAGTGGTTGAATAAGGCGGCAAAAACAGTAGCGAGGGATTTTGGATTGCCTGAGGATTGGTTAAACCTTGGACCTGCTTCACAGATAGATTTAGGGCTTCCCAGTGGAATAGAGGGGCGACTTGTAAAAAAGAGTTACGGGAACTACCTGGCTGTATATTTTATCAGCCGAACAGACCAGATATTTTTTAAACTCTATGCGGCGGTTGATCGTAACGACTACCATGTACAGGATCTGTTAGCCCTGCGTCCGACGGAAAAAGAGATGGAAGAAGCTGTAAGATGGGTCTTAACCCAGGATGTCTCGCAGGAGTTTCGATCTATCCTTAAAGATTTCTTGAAAAAGCACCGCTATGGGCCTATCGCTGACAGAATTTAAAGAAAGGTTTACGCAGGCGTACCTTGAAGTCCAGTGGAAACATTGGTCGGCTCTGGGTGTGGCTTCCCATGTCGAGCCAGAAGAAGGGTCGCTCATAGACATTGAGGCATTGACTTTGTCCACTCTGATGACTGGCTTTCAGGATACTCGCCTTCTAAACGCCTCGATTGAATGGCTGATCAAGAACAGTGATTGGCTGAATCTTCAACGCTTGAAGAGGATTGCGAAGACATTCACTGAGCCGTTACCTA
>LQHI01000035.1 GCA_001515185.1 Hadesarchaea archaeon DG-33
GCGGTCCTGACTATTTCCATGCTAGTGCTCAGTGTCCCATTCAGCACTGATTTCAGGGAAAGTGGTTTGATAAGAGTGCGGGGGTTGGAAAATGTCCCTGACGCTGGTGCGGTTGAAATCGCCGTCGAAAATTTGCTCAACTACAATGCCGATGTTGACATCGTTGAAAATGGCCTCGATATAGGAACCAGTAACGTGCTGGGGGGAAACGAAACTCTCCTCGTTAAAAGCATGTTTTCATCTCAATTTGGCATCCATGAGAACTCCGTCACTGTGGAGCAGAGAGGAGCAACCATCACCAGCATCTATTCTGAGCAGGCCGTAAGAGCCATGGTCGGTGCCTTCATCGCGATGGGCGTCATTATCTTCATCGCCTTCCGGCGCCGCATCACCGTGGGGGCAATCTTGCTCGCCGTGGGGCTCGACTTGTTGGGAGTCTTCGGGTGTATGGCGCTGTTCGGCGTCGAACTCAGTCTGGCGTCGGTAGCAGGTTTGCTAATGCTCATCGGATACACCGTTGACACAAACATTCTGCTCACCACGCGAGTGCTCAAGCGGGTGGGGGGCGAGCCCAAGGAGCAGGTGATCGGTGCGATGCGCACGGGCTTGATGATGAGCGGCAGCACACTTATTCCTCTCTTCGCCATCAGCCTTCTAACGACAGCCCCCCAGCTTTACCAGTTGACAGCCGTGCTCATCTTCGGCATCATCATCGATATTTTTAACACTTGGTTCTTAAACGCTGCAATCGTTATGCGGCATGCAGAACGACAGCGGAGGAAGGAGTATCATGTCAGTATTTAAGGAACGCCGTATCGCGTTGTTGCCCCTCACAGTTTTCTTGTGCGTCATACTGGTTTGGAGCCCTTGGAAAGCGGTCGATTCAAAAGTGGAAACCGCGGTGGGGTGGCCAGCCCAGTATACACGCGGTCTCCGCTTTGGTGTAGACATCATAGGCGGCTCGAGGATTATTCTTGCACTCGAAGCTTCGCAAGTCACATTTGAAAATATCCAAGATAACGTGGAAAACACTTGGTGGGGGAAGATAATACCCCAGCTTGAGGACAATCTTTACGTGAGCGTCAATACCATCAGCCTTGACCCATCCGCAGGAGTGGCCGTAGCTGAAATTGGAAGGCCGATAACTGAAAATCTGATTAACGCAATTATCGAGGGTCTCGGTAATGTAGCGGTAGACCCCCAAACAGGAAAACCGAAGATAGAGAAAAAAATAAGCGATGCAACGCGCGATGAGGTAATTTCGATACTCGGGTTGCGGGTGGACCCCACTGGGCTGCGGGGCGCGCAATTTAGATCGTTAGGGGCAAATTTGGTCCTCTACGAGATTCCTGGGTTACTCCCTGAAGAAGCAGAAACTCTCCTTGGCAAACCCGGGCGACTTGAAATTTTCTTTGAGGATGAAGTCCTGCTCCGCGGCGAGGATATCGTGAGCGTCGACGCACCTTATCCAAGCAGGGAGGGGCCTCAAACTGCCGACCTACCTTTCAGATTGACTGACGATGGCGCAAAACGATTTAGCGACGCAGCCGCAAACAAGGCCAATTATCCCACAGCTATCTATGTTGATCGCCCGACTGATGCCATAATAGTCTTCAACAACGAAATTTTGGACGAACTTCCAACCTTTCTCGAATACGATCCCGACGAAAAAATGTTCAAGGGGACTACAGACAAAGGAATGGAATACTCCCTAGGTGTTCCGGCCATCGGGACAGCGCAGGATGAGCTTTCCCCCCAAGCACAAGAATTTTTGGAAAATCAAGCAGGTTTTAAGCTTAAGGTGCGTCTATTAGGGGAGTTAGAGGATTTCTCATCGAGTGTCGTTGAAAATCTCTCCGAGTTCTACACCGTTGTGTCCATTCCTAGGCAAACCACAGAAGGTACTAAGAAAAGTGCCGAAGAGTGGATCAAAGAGGCATGCGGGCTCAAAAGTGTGGTAATCATCACGCCCGAGTTGGCTGCTGACTTCGCGGCGGGAAAAATTTCGAAAGATTTGCGTATCACAATCACCCGCGCTTCCTTGGATGATGCAATAAACGAAGCCAGAAATTTGCGACTGGTGCTGTCCGAGCGGTTACCCGTCGAAATCACAATCGAAAGCGATACCCCGATAGAAGCCCGCTTGGGTGTAGAATTTCTGAAGCAGGTCCTCATTGCGGGGGTAGTCGCCTTAATAGGAGTCTGGATTCTCGTCTACCTCCGATATCGACACTTGCTCATCGGCCTTGCGATCATTGGGATTATGATATGCGAACTTCTCATCACCCTCGGCGCAGCGTCTCTGATCGGTTGGACAATCGGGCTGCCAGAACTTGGGGCCCTAATCATCGTCATCGGTACCGGCATCGACCATCAAATCATCATAACCGACGAAGTACTTCGGGGGGGATTGCCCCAGGCGGGGAAAATAAGTTTAAGTGGAAGAGTTTCGCGGGCATTCTCGGTGATCTTTGCTGCTGCTGCGACAACAATCGCGGCAATGGTAATGCTCGCTTTGATTGGCTTTGGCGCGATGTCCGGGTTCGCAATCATTACAATAGTGGGGATGCTCATAGCCGTACTTGTAACTCGGCCCGCCTACGCCCGGATAGTCAGCGCTATCGTGATGAGGAGACAATCAAAAGTGACAAGCAGCTAAATTGAGGTTCCGAAGTGCCTCAAAACAAATAAGGCTGCGGACAAAATCGCGAGAATTCCGATGGTAATTATAAAACCTAGGAAAAGCCCGCGAAATCCGAACACCTTGAGCGCTCGCTCTGAGATGAAATAGATAGACGCCGCACACGCGAAGTAAAACCACAGAACTACAGTCGAAACCATGAGGATGTCAAACTTGAGCAATATCATCACGAATGCTAAGAAGCCTGCTGCAATCGTCACGATCGTGAACGGGTAAAACAAAGCCATCAAGATGGCGCCCTTGCGTGGTTCCATGCGATCACCAAAGAAAAAGGTACTGCGTGGTCGTGGGGAGTTTTCTCCGCAGGATCGCCACCTCAGGGCGATATATCAGCAGTTCCCCAGCAGCGGGCTCCTTTTCGAGAACCCGGCTGACAACTTTTACCTCGGCCTCTCCACTTATCCTAGCGGTCCCCCTACCGAGCTTCGGCTCCAGCGCAATTAGAATTGGCAGTTGGAGCTTATCCCGATCCGCCTCGGGGAGGAGCCCCGCCAAGAACTCGAGCTCCTCGCGCTTGAACTTGTGAACACCGCCATCACGCGTCACGACTTGAGGCTTCGCGGACAAAAGTGCCTCCTTTAACGATAGACGCCTCTGGGGCAAATGCACGTTGAGCTTGCTTAGCTCGAGTTTTATCAAACGATCCGCGCTCACTCACGTTCCTCCAGCATCGCTTTTATCCGCTTGAGACGGGAGAAGTTCTCCCGCTCTATCTCATCAAGCTTCATCACGATGAACTTGAGGGCCTCCTTTAACCTCGGGATCAGGATATACTCGAGCGCGTTCACCCTTCGCTTGGTCCTCTCGAGTTCTCTGGCGATAGCGAACGCCGATCCCTCAAGTTCAGCTAGCCCGATCAGGAGCTTGAGCGCTCGCTCGAACTCCCTCGACGCCTCATCGAGCACCGAAGATGTCATGCGCAAGCTATAACCCCTCATCAAAGCGTTGCGCTCAACCTCTCCGACTTCAACGGTCGGCACTGCGATGCCCATGATGTGGCGGGTTGAAATCTCCACTTGAAGCTCCCGTTTTGCCTCTTTGGAAGCCTGCTTAGTCTCGAGCGTCCCCATGATGGCGAAGCACATCAATAGCGCGCGATGGGCTGCTGAGAGCTGCTCGAGCGCTTTTGCCCTAGCTTCTTGGATTCGCCTCACTACCTCAAAGAACTCAATGACAAGTGCATCCACTTTCTCCTTGAGTAGGTCGTGACCCCTCTGCGCGAGGCCCACCCTTTGCCTCAACTTCAGGAGCTCCATCCGAGTCGGGTACACCGCTATGGCCATCGCCATTTATCCGCCCTCCTCCCTGATCGTGATCTCGACTCCAACCGTGCGCTTGATTATCTCACGCAGCTCATCGACCTCCGGCGCATATCCAGTCTTGTCAGGAATTCTCAGCACGAGGGGGAGCAATCGCTTCGTCTGCAACATCCGGCGGAAATCATGACCGAGCTCCTCCGCGACGCGATGGGTTATCAGCACGAGCCCAATTTCGTCGCTGGCAAAAAATTCGCCCAGCTTGACCAGTGTCTCTTCTTTCGTCGTGGAAATGTGGGCATAGGTCGCGCCTGCCAAAGCGAATCCCGTCACTGTATCTTGATCCCCAACGACAGCTATTTTAAAACTCAATTTTTTGCACCTTCACTATTGTTTCCTTTATTTTCTGGGGCTCGACCTTGTCCACCTTGAGCCTTATTATCGCCCGCAGATTTTTCATCTCATTTTCCTTCAGGCGAATGTACGAGAGCACGGGGGCTATGCTGAAGAGCTTGGTGAGCGCCAGCCACCTGAATACCTTCAGCTGCATTTCATCCAGGACCCGATCTGCCGCGGAAAGCCCTTGGGCCTCGATCTGCGGGAGAACCTCCAGTAAAATTTTGCCGTAGGGGGTGCGGGAGACCACATCCACGGCCGATCGAATGTCTTCGGCGACTGCCATGGCTCGAAGCATCCCCTCCGTCAGCATGTGGGAAGGTCGGATGAGGTACCTGTCGATTTCCTCCGGGTTTACCCCCTCCCGCTTCAGCCGCAGGATGAGCTTGAGGTTCACGATATCTATCTCGCAACCCACCAGCGACTTGAGAATCGAACGCTGCGCCTTCACCCGCAGCACCTCCCTCCACAAGCTGGTGTAGTAATACCTGTCGAACGCGGAGAGCAAAGGGATGAGCCCGCGCTCCTCGTACTCCCCCAGCGCCTCCGAGAGCACGCTGAAATACTCGCTCTCCTTCAGAAATTCGAGTAGCTGCTCAAAGTTTTCGGCGGAGGCGAGCATCTCGAGCCTCTCGCGCGGCATAGTTGGCGAGGGCATGAGTTCTTTGAGCCTCTCCTCCTTGGGTGTTTTGTTATGAATTGCCGTAACGATCGCCTTGAGATCCCAAACCTCTGCCCGCTGAAGTACCCTCCTGATCGTTTCTTTTCGCTCCTTCGGCACCATCTTGAGGATTTCAAGGTAGCGTGAGTTCGAATTGTCCCTGAAGGCGTTCTCCACCTCGATCATATCCACCTCTCCCTCTCTCTGGATCCCTGCTAACTGCTGACGGTAGTCCGTGTCGTCGAGGGCTGCGAAAATGTTCACTACCCCTGGAGCATCAGCCAGCTCCCTCAGACGCGCCTCCGGGAACAGCCTCGCTTCCCAAGCGCTGATTGTTGCGCTGCAGTAGATGTATGCCATCGAGCGCCTCGCGTGAAAAATCACCAACGCGAAAAAGAAACCTATCATCCCGAAAATGACTACTAGTACTTCAATCATCCAAACCCTTCGAATAGAACCTTTGCGACCTTTACTCTAATCACCTCGAATTCTCTCCGCATCCTGCCCTCGAAAGTATCATCTATCTCCACCTTACCATCGGGTGTCCCAACCCTCACACCACCAATGGCTTGAATCGGCTCACCGAACGAGATGTTCACGGTTTTTTCGCCGCCGCTCAGCTCGCGCGCCATTTGCTCTTTAAATGACTCGAGGAGTTTCAGGTCCCGCCGATTTGCCCTAACTACTACATCACCGGAGCCGAGCTTTCTACAAGCGCTCAAAGCGATTCGAGCGATATCCTCTTTATACCTCTTGGAAGCAACCTGCGCTCGGAGCTTCTCCTCAGCCTCTTTAAAAACGTCACCGATGAGCCCCTCCTTTTTTTGGAGCATTTCTTTCTTCGCCTTCATCCTGCCCTCGGCCATGACCTCCTCATAGACTTGCTTGCCGCGAACGCGCGCCTCTTTCAATTTGTGCTCCTCCTCCTCTTTAGCACCTAGGCGAGCGGCGTCGCGCATTGTGGCAGCCTCTCGCTCCGCCGTTTGGATTACCTCGGCTGCCTTCTTCTTCGCCTCTTTTAAGATGTCATCTATTATCAGCTTGGCGCCTTCCTCGGCTGGCAAAATCTTTCCCCCTACAGCGCACCTATAAACGTCAGCATGAGGATCGTCGCTAAGAGCCCTAATATAGCGTAGAGCTCGACCATCACCGTGTACATTAGACCGGGGGCGAATACCTCTGGTCTCTTGGCGAACGCTGTGATACTCGCAGAGGCAACTAATCCTTGTGGATACGCTGTGAATCCCTGAAGGATAGCAGGAACGGCCGCGGCCAACACCGCCAGACCAACCGGAACTGTTACCTCAGCACCCGCCGATAGCCCTGCGCCGATTATAATCAAAAAGCCAGCAACGAAGCCATAGATTCCTTGTGTCCCAGGCAATACTTCGAATACGAATGCCTTGTAAGCCTTCTTCGGATCCTCGCTCGCTACCGCGGCAGCAGCAACGCCGGCTATGCCCACGCCCATGCCAGAGATTATCCCTGGAATCGCTATCGCCAGACCAGCCGCCAAAACCACCCAGACTCCTTCGGCTACCAGGTTCCTCACCTCCTTTTTACTTTAGTAAACATCCTTTTAGCTTTAAAGGGAGTAAACTTCTCGCCGCCGCCCTCGTAGAACTTCCCGAAAAATTCGACGTAATGCAAACGCATGGTGTGGATGAAAGCCCCGAGGCTTTGGATGAAGATGTTGAAACAGTGAGCCGCGAAGAGCGCAATCAACAGTGGCACCAGCACGATATATGAGAGCGGGGGAGACAAGGGCTCGTACAGCCACCCACCGATGTAGTTTATCGCGTACGCTATGATACCCGTGGCTATGCCGAGGGCCATGAGCCTGCTGTAGGAGGCGGCATCAGCGACCAACCCGGTTATGCCGTATACAACGTTGATGGGCCCGCTTAGTCTCTCCCGCAACCCCTTAGCCATTAGTACCGCCCCTGTAATTCCGATACCCAACCCAACGTAAAGCAAAATCCTGAAAGCTACGACCATGACGGGAGCCAGTGCAAGGGGGTTAAACGCTTCAAAGAGATTCATTTTTGAAAACGTGAAATCTATCCCAAAATCACTCAGGCTAACGCCCAAAGCACAAAAGCTCAGCCCAAAGAACCCTATCACGACTAGTACTCGAGGGATATGGTTGAGGATCAAGTTCCTCCAATCCCTCCTGAAAAAGTCCTTCAGCGCGGCAGCCACTCCAAATCCAACGATAATGTGCAGGATGCCTATGAAAACAGCGAGCTTAAGGATAGGTATGGGATTTTCCATGGGGTTTATCCACAGGGGGGCAAATCCGAACCATCCTCCGATAAGGGCGCCTATCACAACGGTGCACGCCGCGCCCACCACCATCATCCTCCTTAAACTTCTCGGGAAGGCTTTTGCAAACCAGATGCCGGATCCCATGAAGAGCCCGAGCAAAAGCCCGTAACCAGCATCTGACAGGCAGATCGCGAAGAAAAGCGGAAAGGTGAACGCTAGGAATGGTGTGGGGTCAACCTCGTCGTACTTGGGCAAGCCGTACATTTCGGTGATGAGTTCAAAATCACCCACCCCCTTAGGGTTTTCAAGCTGTATGGGAACAGCCTCGACCTCGACTTTTTGGGGCTTGTAAATTCGAATGATGTGCCGCCCGTTAGTAGCTGCGCTCAGTATGGGGTCGAGGTCTGCCTTCTCGGGCACCCAGCCCTCGATGACCACGGTGGCGTCGGTGAAACCGAAGAGCCCAGCGCACCCCAAGCGTTCCATCTGAATCTCAAGGAGTTCGAGGAGCTTGCTCACCTCTCTCGCCTCAGCTTTGGCGAGCTTCTTCCTTTCTATCTCGAAATCAGCCCGTTCCTTGGCAAGTCCCTCCAGCTGTTTTTCGAGTTCTTGAATCGCCTTCCGCGGGGTTCTCGGGATACGTGGGATCTCTAAAAGCTCTATTTCAAACCTGTAGAGCATGGGTAAGAGCTTCTGCTGATCTCTTGCGCGGTAGGCGGCGATCAAAATCCTTCGCTCGCCCTTACCAAACATCGACACAAAAACTTTTTGCCCCAATATTTCCCTCGCCGCGTCCGAGAACTCTCGTATCCGCTCCTCTGCTCTCTGAAGTTTTCGAGCACCTCCATTTGGGCGAGTAGCTCTTGTCTCTTCTTATCGAGTTCCTCGCTTTTTGCCTTCAGGGTGCCCAACCTCGGCTCGAGCCTCGCGAGGAGCCTTTTCGCTTCCTTCAATGTTTGCGCGTAAGTGAGTTCCCCAACCTCAACCGGCTTAAGCGATGGTCCGAGAAACTCCTGCATCTCCCTGAATTTTGCAAGTAGCGAGGAGAGCTCATACACCTCCTCCCTCACCGCCCTCCGCGCGACCTCCAGCTCCGAGATCTCCTTCAGTTGGACCACGCCGGCCTCGTGAAGCCTGGCCACAACACTATCGTGCGCTTGTTGGAGAAAGATCGCCCTAAACTTCTGCATTCGAGCCGTTTTGAACATGGGATCACTTGAGGATGACATCCAGAACGAGCTTGATCGCCTCCGTGTGCCTCGCCCTAGCTTTTTTCTCCATCGCTTGGATCTGTCTGCGATTTTTCATCAGCAGCTCCTGTACATCTGCCTCTGCCTTTTTCCTCGATTCCCCGATTACTTTTTCCGCCTTTGATTCCGCCCCAGCCTTTGCGCTCTCCTTTAGTTTCTCCACTTCCTCTCGAGCGGATTCGAGGATATCTGCAGCTTCTCGCTGTGCCGCTTCCACCTGCTCCCTCGCCTTTTTCTCTGCCTCAAAGATTGCGCGAAGACTTTCCTCGACCACGGCTCCACCGCCCAGCGTCAAAGTTAATTAGAGGTGGTGCCCATAAAAGTTTCTGATTTCAGGAGAGATATTCATAAAAGTGAAGCCACAAATCATAGCTGGAGTTCAGGGTGTTTGATTGGGAAAAATCGTCCGAATCACGGGGCCTGTGGTTATCGCTGATGGTATGAAAGGCGCTGAGATGTATGAGCTCGTCAAGGTCAGCGAGGAGGGCCTAGTGGGGGAAATAATCGGCTTAACCGAAGATCGCGCGACAATTCAGGTGTACGAGGAGACCTCGGGTATAAAACCGGGCGAGAAGGTCGAGGGAACCGGAAAACCCCTTTCTGTAGAACTTGGCCCAGGGCTTGTCGGCGCAATTTATGATGGCACGCAGCGTCCGCTCACTGTGATTCAAATGAAGACCGGTGATATGATAAAGCGAGGCGTCTTCGCCCATGCCCTGCCGCGTGATAAGAAGTGGGAGTTCGTGCCAAAGGCCAAGCAAGGCGCAGAGGTCGTCGAGGGTGATGTGCTCGGGACCGTCAAGGAGAGCAAGCTTGTCGAACACCGAATTTTGGTCCCCCCCGGCGTCAACGGAAGAATCCTAGAACTCGCAGATGGAGGGCACAGAATCGAGGATATCATCACCACCATCGAGACCGCTGATGGCAAGCGAGAGGTTGCGATGATGCAAACTTGGCCTGTGCGGCGAGTGAGGCCATTTAAGGAGAAGTTCGATCCTAATGAGCCGCTCATCTCTGGGCAGCGAGTCATCGACACGTTCTTCCCAATCGCGAAGGGGGGTACGGCAGCAATCCCCGGAGGCTTCGGCACCGGTAAAACGGTTATGCTTCATCAGTTCGCGAAATGGGCAGCCGCAGACGTGGTCGTTTACGTGGGCTGCGGCGAGAGGGGCAACGAGATGTGTGACGTGCTGGTGCACTTCCCAGAGCTGAAGGACCCGCGCAGCGGCGAGTCGCTTATGGAGCGAACCACACTCATCGCCAACACCTCAAACATGCCCGTGGCCGCGCGCGAGGCAAGCGTCTACACGGGAATAACCATCGCCGAGTACTTCCGAGACATGGGCTACGATGTAGCGCTTATGGCCGACTCCACCTCGCGATGGGCCGAGGCGATGCGTGAGATTTCCGGGCGACTGGAGGAGATGCCGGGTGAGGAGGGCTTTCCCGCATACCTCGCCTCAAGGCTGGCGAATTTCTATGAGCGAGCTGGCCGCGTGCGGACGCTCGGCAACGATGAGCGCTTCGGCTCCGTGACAGTACTTGGCGCCGTCTCCCCGCCCGGAGGCGACCTTTCGGAGCCTGTTTCACAAAACACGCTTCGCATTGTCAAGGTCTTCTGGGCACTCGACACGGGGCTGGCCGATCGGCGCCACTTCCCGGCCATCCACTGGCTCAATAGCTACTCACTCTACGTCGACAACGTCCGCGAGTGGTGGAAACAAAAGCTCGGCGAGGACTGGAGGGCCCTGCGCGATGAATCTATCGCCATGCTCCAGAAGGAGGCTGAGCTCGATGAAATCGTGAAGCTAGTGGGGCCCGATGCCCTCCCCGGACCGGAGCGAGCCGTGCTAGAGGCCGCGCGGATGATGCGGGAGGACTTCCTTCAACAGTTCGCCTTCCACGAGGTCGACACCCACTGCCCTGTCGAGAAGCAGTTCGGGATGCTCAAGCTCGTGCTCGATTTCTATCGTAACTCCGTGGAAGCAGCGCGACGGGGCATCTCGATCGAGGAAATCAAAAAGCTGCCGATCAAGGAGACCATCGCGGGCATGAAGCGGCTCCCCCCAGAAAAGTTCACGAAAGAGCGGGAGAAGTTTGAAAAACAGCTCAAGGAACAGTTCGAAGAGCTGATGCGAACGAGGAAAGCACCAACCGAAGGTGAGAAGGGTGAAAAGCGAGATCGTAAAGAGCCGTGAATATTTAACTGTCGCAGAAGTTTCTGGCCCGTTGATGGTAGTCGGAGGCGTGAGCGGCATCGCCTACGGGGAGGTCGTCGAGATAACCACGCCTGACGGAGAAACGAAACACGGGCAAGTGTTGGATGCTTACGAGAATCGCGCTGTAGTGCAGGTCTACGAGGGCACGAGCGGCATCGACACTCTAAAAACCCGCGTTCGCTTCACTGGCGAAACCATCAAGTTCGGCGTCGGGCTCGAGTTGTTCGGCAGAATTTTTAGCGGGCGTGGCGAGCCCATAGATGGCGGCCCCAAGCCGATTTTTGAGGACGAGTGGGATGTGCATGGGGCCCCAATAAATCCTGCGGCAAGAGAGTATCCTAGCGAATTCATTCAGACGGGCGTATCATCCATCGACGGCATGAACACGCTCGTCCGGGGTCAAAAGTTGCCCATCTTCTCGGGCTCCGGCTTGCCCCACAACGAGCTCGCCGCGCAGATCGCCAGGCAAGCGAAGGTGCTTGGTGAGGAGGAGAAGTTCTGCGTGATTTTTTGCGGGATGGGGATAACACACGAGGAGGCAGCATTCTTCACTCGCGACTTCGAGCGAACGGGCGCGCTGGAGCGGGCGACCGTGTTCTTGAACCTCGCCAGCGATCCCGCCATCGAGCGCATCCTTACGCCGCGCCTGGCCCTGACGACTGCTGAGTACTTCGCGTTCACTCAAGGGATGCACGTGCTGGTCATCTTGGTAGACATGACGAACTACTGCGAGGCCCTGCGAGAGATTTCCGCCGCCCGAAGCGAGGTACCAGGAAGGCGGGGCTATCCCGGCTACTTGTACACGGACCTTGCGACGATGTACGAGCGCGCAGGAAGGATAGGGAAAAAGAAGGGCTCGGTGACTCAAATGCCGATTTTGACCATGCCGGGTGACGACATCACCCATCCGATTCCTGACCTCACGGGCTACATCACCGAAGGACAGCTCGTTATGGATCGTGAGCTCCATCGCAAAGCTATCTACCCACCACTCAATGTCCTGCCATCGCTCTCAAGGCTCATGAAGGATGGGATAGGCGAGGGGCACACACGGGATGATCACAGCGACGTCTCAAATCAGCTCTACGCAGCTTATGCTGAGGGCAAGGACCTTCGAGCGTTAGTTGCGGTCGTTGGGGAGGAAGCGTTGACCGAGCGAGACCGCCGCTACCTAGATTTCGCCGACCGATTCGAGCGGGAGTTCGTGAACCAGAGGCGGGACGAAGACCGCACGATCGAGACCACACTTGACCTAGGGTGGGAACTTCTAAGCACGCTACCCACGGCTGAGCTGAAGCGCGTCGACCCAAAGTTTATCGAGAAGTACCTGCGCCCGCGTGAGTGATTGACCGAAGTACGCAATTTCGAAATGCGGGCGATATCGACGCGTACTCTTGCCGTCGGGTGAATGTTTCACTAAGTGAAAACTGCTTCGGTTAAGAAAACATGCGGTGATGAGATGAAAACTTCAATAATATTTCTTGACCTTCCCCAACGTCTTCAATAAAGAGAATCCTCCCCACTTGAAGATTCTCAAAATCTGGGTTGGCCGACAATAAAAATTCATATAGGCTTTCCTCAAAAGCCCCTTGAGCTTCCGCGCAGTGAACCGAGGAAGTTTCATCACAGGATCCAAAGTCGTGTACTTTGACCAATCACTCGTCAGGAGAAGGTTTTTTCTCCGCGCGAACTCGTAAATTTCGGTGCCCGGGTATGGGGTCAATATCGTGAATTGGGCGAGTGTTGGAGTGAGTTTTTTAGCAAATTTTATTGTTTTCTCGATCGCTTTCACCGTTTCACCAGGAATACCTATGATGAACGTCGAAACTGTGTTCAACTTCAACTTTTTTAAAACTGTTACGGCCTTTTTTGCCTGATTGAGGTTTATTCCCTTTTTAAGGAAATTCAGGCTTCGCTGCGAGCCGGACTCGATGCCCATGTAAATGCTGTGGCACCCAGCTTCCTTCAGTTCTCTTGCCAGTCCCTCGTTGATGGTATCCACGCGAGAAGAACAGCTCCAAGAGATATCGACTTTTTCCTTTCGAATCAAAGCGCAGAGCGCCTTTGTCCTTTCTTTGTTGAGCGTGAAAGTGTCGTCAAGGAACTCTATCTCCCTCACTCCATATTTCTCCTTCAGTAGCTTTATTTCCTCCAAAACGTTTTCCGGACTTCTCCCCCTCCATATTTTACCGCACAGCTTCGAAGAGGAACAAAAAACACATTGGAAAGGGCAACCACGGCTGGTGACCATCGCCGCGAATTTAATGCCCCTCATCTCGTATTTCTTCATCGGAAGCAAGTGGTAAGCAGGGAAAGGTATCTCATCCAGATTTTTCACGAATCCCCTTTTCTCGTTCTCCCTTACCTTGCCTTTTTTCCGAAACGCTATGCCTTTTATCGCCCCCAACTTTTTTCCAGACGCGAGTTCCGCTATTGTTTGCTCCCCTTCTCCTTTCACCACTACATCCAGCTGTGGGCACTCTTTCAGTGTTTCCCTCGCCACGAAGGTCGCATGAGGACCTCCAAGAACGGTTCTACAATCGGGATTCACCTCTTTCACTGCTCTCGCTATGCCATACGCGTCGTAAATGGCCGGAGTTGTCGCGGTGATGCCCACGAGTTCGGGATCGAACTTTTGGACAGCCCTCTTAACATCCGCTAGGTCATAACCCATCGCCAACGAGTCTATTACTCTCACTTCGTGCCCAATGTTCTCTAGTGCTGAAGCCAAGTATCCAAGTCCTAATGGAGGGCCTGTCACTCCCAGCGTAGATTGGATTGCAGATTTCGAGGGTGGCAATATCAACATTGCCTTCGTCTTCATCACCTGTTGAACAAATGCGCTCGGGGACTCAAAATCTTCATCATAAATCAGCTAAGCCAAGCTCTTCATCGTACATGTAAATATTCGCCAACTAAAACTTAAGGTTTTCGCACTTGCCATGAGTTCGATTGCCCGTAACTTACAATCGCCACAAATTTCGAGGAAACCTTAAGAGCGATTAAATATAGTGTCTTCAGTGGAGGATGAATTTGGTCTTAGGCCGTAGTTTCATACCGTTAGGCAAATTCCTAAACCGAGATACCACAACCGGCGCTAATGAACCACATGATGGTGGCGTGCCCATAGTACTGACTGCTTCTGTGGTAGAGATGAGTGATTTTAATTTGAATCCTTTCCTAGCGTTCACGGGAGGTTTCCCGACAAGAATCGTCCCAATGAAAATTTTGAGGAAATTCTGGTACCCGATAACATCCGATAATAATAATGGTAGCGCCCTCTTTGCCCCTTATGGCTTAAGAAAAATAGAGGCCCTATTGATTGAGAAATTTGGGGAGGATAATGTTGTAACCTGTACCCCTTATAACCTCAGCAAATTCGTGGGTCGAAAAACGAAAGTTGTTGGAATCTCAACTATGGACCCATTGGGTATTGGGTTCGTCAGCCGAACTTATACTTCGCTGGTTGGCTTCGGCGGCGAACCAATCGCAGCAGCTGAGTTTAGAAATTTGATGAAGCACCCGATCTGGAAAAAATACGTACCAAAGAAAATAGTGGGAGGTTCCGGCGCTTGGCAGATTGTTAGAGGGGATATGCAGGAGAAATATGGGATCGATACGGTGGTGATCGGAGAAGGTGATCGCTCAGCGCTGGAAATATTCGAAAAGGCGATGAATGGTGGGTTGTTACCAAAAGTCGCCGAAACAGAGAAACCCGAGCTAAGGGAAATCCCAACGATAAAAAGGCCAGCACTATTTGGAGTGGTTGAGATAACCCGGGGATGTGGAAAAGGATGCCAGTTCTGTTCGCCCACGATGCGAAAAACATATTCATTTCCCCTAGAAAAAATTAAAAAGGAGGTGGAACTCAACGCGCGTGCAGGTTCGAGGATGCTAACGCTGCAGACGGACGATTTCTTTTTGTACAAATGTGGCGAGCGATTTGTCCCGAATAGACAAGCTATCGTAGAGTTGGTTGAAACGGTCGGCAAAATACCAAACATTGAATACCTACAGTTTGCACACGCCGCTCTCCCTCCAGTCGCATACTATCCAAAAATTATTGAGGAAATTGCACCGACACTCGTGGAGAAAGGCAGATGGCGATACAACGGGAAAAAAGTGGCTTCGGTTGAGGTTGGGATAGAAACTGGAAGCGTTAAATTGATTAAAAAACACATGCGAGGAAAGCCACTGCCGTACGAAGCAAAAGACTGGTGCGAAGTGGTTGTACAAGCGATCGGCATCCTCAATGATAATGACATTTGCCCGCTTGCTACGCTTGTTATTGGTTTACCTAATGAGAAGGAAAAAGACACGCTTGCGACGATGGAACTCGTGGATAAGTTGAAAGACGCAAAGTTGTTTTACGTCCCGCTATTTTTCACGTCCGAGGAGGAATGTCTATTGAGCAATGCGAGGCAGGCAGATTTACATCATCTGACAGATTTGCACTGGAATTTCTTCGCAAAATGCTGGAGGCACAACATAAAACTCTGGGCCCCCGATAAACAGGGGAAAATTGCTGTGGGTTCGATGCTTTTGTACATGTTCTATTACAGATGGAAACATGGGGCCCAAGTGGCGCGGCCGATAATGAATCTTGCTAATTTTCCAGAATCATTATTCAAGGTGCGCTCGGGGACTCAAAATCTTCATCATGAATCAGCTAAGCCAGGCTCTTCATCGCGCAAATAAAAATTTACCCACCAAACTTAAAGGCTTTCGCGCCACGGGCGGGCGCTTAATAAACTTTCTCTACAAGTTTCTTCGCCTTGGCTTCAGCGCGCTCCCGCTTAGCTTGATGCACTTTTAAAAACTCCGCCATTAGTTCGATTGCCCGCAACTTGCAATCGCCGCAAATTATCGCTCCAGATTTACAAGCCTCCCGTAAATCTAGGAGCTTTTTATCATCAGGCATAAGTTGATAAACGTAAAGCTCGTAAACCCTGCATTTGTCCGGGGCGCCCCCATGCTTTCGTTGCTCCGCTGCCGTTGGCCTGCCGCCGGTGAAAGCATCTTTTATTTTCTTCTTTATTTCATCAGTACTATCTGTCAGGAAAATCGCTGTTTCGGGTTTGCTGCTTGACATCTTCTCGCCAGTCAATCCAGGCAGAAGACGATGATAAGTTGATGAAGGAAGTACGAAACCGAAGCCACGCTGGAAGCGAGCCGCCACATCCCGCGCTAGTCTGAGGTGTGGGTCCTGATCGACGCCAACCGGCACGACGGTCGGACGGGGGCCACCGAACTCCTCCAGTTGGGGATGCAGGATATCCGCGACATCAATCATCGGGTAAAAAATGTGAGAGATATTTGATTCACCCGCAAAGCCGTAGATTGCACTCATCTCGCTGAAGTTAACCTTTTTGGACAAAATGAACGCGAGGTGGCGAACGGCATCGCTGCGAGATTGAAAGTAAACATGGCAACGTCCTATGTCTAGCCCTAGCGCTTGATAGTTGGCGAGGTACTCCTCCGCGGCAAGCTTCTTTGACTCTTCAAAAGAAACGCCTCGAGCTGAATACGCCTCAAGATCCGCAACACATAAATAGATGTCCGCACCCCGCCTTTGATACCATGCCAACTGGTCTATGACTAGCTTGTGGCCCACGTGCATCCGGCCGCTCGGCATGAGCCCTGTCATCACCGCAAACTTCTCCATCTTGAGCATTGCACCAAGCACCCGCCCGAAGTCGCGGTGGCCGAAGATGACCCTGCGGCGCATAAGGTAGTGCGGCTCGGGTATCTGCGCAAGCAGTCCCTCAAATGGCTCGATTCCGAACTCGCGCATCAGCCGCACGTAGTCTTTAGGTACCGCCGCTCCCCAAGGGTCGATTCGAACCGGCATTTCAAGGCCTCTCACGGGTTAGTGCGTAATAGGTAATGTCCCCTTCATCATCCACAACCGCCCATAAAATTTTTTTGCGAACGCTATGTGCGAGTCGAACCGCGCGCGCGATCTCGGTGGGTGTGAGCTTTACTCCCTCAGGCACCGCGTGTACTAAAAACTTCGAGTGCACCTCGCCCGGCTTCTCGCCCCGCTCGTAAACGCGGAAGTGTGCCCCGAACTTCAGACCAGTTTTGATGATGTAACCGCGCGAACGAAGGTCTGCGTACACGGGATACTTAAGCATCGCCTCAGGATCACCCTCGGTAAATTTAGCCGAGAGATTTTTGAAGTTCAACTGCTTTCGGCCCTCGTCGACCACGCGAATTTTTCCTCCCTCCAGCAGGTAGAGAGCCTCAACTGGCGCGAGTTGAAGCTTTCCCCCGCTCAGAGGCTTGCCGTAAGAGCCTCGCTGATAGAGCTGGTTCGCCTGTGCCTCATCCCAGATTATTATCTTTCCTTTATACAACTGGGCCTCGACAACAGGGATTTCGGCTTCTTCCATGCCGTCCCCCTCCCACATTACCCGAGTGTGGTTAAGAAGGTTGCTTTTGTCGTGGCTAATCAAGGGTATTAACCTAGTAAATATTCGCCTTTTAAATAACAAGGGTGTTACCACGACAAACAGAGATGTTGATTGACAAACTACTTGCCCCAATAAAAAAATGTTTACTGAACCTGCGTGGCTTTTGAAGCG
This sequence comes from Hadesarchaea archaeon DG-33, assembly GCA_001515185.1. Taxonomy (GTDB): domain Archaea; phylum Hadarchaeota; class Hadarchaeia; order Hadarchaeales; family Hadarchaeaceae; genus DG-33. The sequence continues at coordinate 17,339 of LQHI01000035.1, forward strand.
TATCAAACCATCAATTTCAAGCTATGCTGCTGCTTTCGCCTCGGCAGAAACTTGAAGTTGCTCGCCCTCAGCTTCTTTGAGTTTCTGCCAATATCTTAAGTTGTTAACGCACCCTGGATCCGGCATATCGTAATCTCCAAAGTAGCCATAAGCACGAGCGCGACACCCACCGCAAACGTAGCGGTACTCGCACTCGCCACAATGTCCTTTTAACCTGCTCCGGTCGCGCAGGTCACGCAACACCTGCGAGGTGCGCCATATCTCAAGGAAGGGTTTCTCGCGGATGTTGCCAACTTTGATGGGCATGAAAACGCAGGGCAACACATCACCGTTCGATTCAATCGCACAGTAAATGCGCCCAGCACCGCAGCCCCCTAGGAATTCGGCAAGTAGCCGCGTGTGTTCTCCGAGATTGGCCGAGGTTGCAAAATGTGCGGAGACAAGAGGCCCTCCTTTGACTCCTTGGGCGTGACTCAAGGCAATGCGGGCGAGCTGGGGGGCAGTCCCCAAAACATCGCAGCCCCCGCTACTAACTAGGTTAGCGTAGCTCTGCTCAAGCAACTGCTCGCGTTCATCTGGAGAAATGTCAAGGTTAGCCATTTCTGCCCCCCGCCCAGTTGGGACGAAGTTAAAAATCATTTGACGCTTACACCCAAGCGATAAGGTTAGCTCATACGTCTCCTGTATCTCGTTTAAATTGAACTTGGTGGCCGTAGTGGCAACGCATGTGTAGAGGCCTGCTTCGACACAGTTTTTTATTCCATTAATCGTCCTGTCAAACATCCCCGGAACCCCCCTAAATTCGTCGTGGGTCTTAGCGCTGGCACCATCGAGACTTATCTCTACGTAGATGTCGAGCTTCTTGAGCCGTTTCGCCACCTCTTTCGTTATGAGCGTGCCGTTTGTCGCTAGAGCCACGTAGATGCCGAGGCTCCGCGCATACGCCGCCAGCTCGTAAAAATCGGGACGCATAAGTGGCTCACCTCCCGAAAATGCTAGCGCTACCACATCTGCGTCCGCAAGTTCCTTGATTAAACGTTTGGCCTCTTCGGTGGTGAGCTCATCTGGCAGCGGACGATCGGCTCGCTGGTAACAGTGCTTGCAATTGAGGTTACATGCATGAGTAAAATCCCAAACCACAAGGAAAGGCGCCCCTAGCTGCTGAGGCTGAGTAATGCCGTGCTCGGCTATGCCACGCACGATGCTCGCAAGCCCGCGCCGGGTGACATGGCTATTAAAAAAATTTCTCATCTCGCGCTTAGAGGTCCGGAACAGTACGCGTCCGATGTCGATTATACCCCCGATCACAAAGCTGTACATGCGACAGCTCAGACAGGCCTTGACATTAACCCCAGCGTACCTGGCAAGTGCTATCCGGAGCCTGCGATCGTTACATTTTGGACATCGCGCGATGGAGCGGGTCAGCACTACGCGCGAGATAGGGTTACCAATAGCAGATTTTAAGACGCCGAGTGTGGAGAACATCGCCATAAGTTCACCACATGCTTTCTATTGGTTCTCATCACCAAAAAGATTACCTTTTATATATAGAGCTACATATTAATTGTTGAAGGCCGTAAATATAATTAACACGGGCTCGCGCTAATACCGGGCGGCGTAGCTGAGACAATGACGAGAACTTAAAGCTGAGGCAATGAATCTTTTTGCCAAAGACGAATCACCTCCAACGTAGTCGGTGCGGCTGCCCGCCTGGTATTACGGATTTTTTCGATAGTCATGTGTTTCAAAAGAATTAGTGGGGTCGCCAGGATTTGAACCCGGATTTGCAGGTCTCTCTAGCACAGCTCCAATAGGTCATCATCCTTTCGTCAGCAGACCCACAATTGCCACTGGAGCCTGCCGTGCTAGCCAAGTTACACTACGACCCCACGAGCTAACATCGCCCGCCTGAAAATAAAAGCTTACTCCGACACCCCGCTGGCCCGTATGCGAAGCGCATGATGAAGATTATTTATAACTTTGGGTTTTTGGTTTAGGCTCCAGCTGGATGCTGGGTTTAATAGGAAAGCCATCGAACATCAAGCGGTGGTCGAACTTGCACGTAAGCGTGGGCATCAACTATATCTCCGCCGAGCGCTTTTGGGAGCGGGGCAAACCCGCCCCAGCCGGAATGCGCGTCTCGACCAACGTCAACATCGTCGGCGTAGAGACCAAGGATGAAAAGTTGGTGGCGCCTTTCGTCGTGACGATTAGCTACACTCCGTCGATAGCGCAGATAAGCTTGAAGGGGCAGGCGATTTTATCTGGAACCCCAGAGGAGCTTGAAAAAATTCAAAAAGATTACAAAACGCAGCGCTCTCCGCCTCCTGCGCTTCTCCAAACCATAACGAACATATCACTGGTCGAGGCCACGGTGCTTTCCCGCTCGCTCAACATCCCCCCGCCAATCCCGCTTCCGGGCCTACAGAAACCACCTAAGCCCGACAAGGAGCGCCCCAGCTATGTCGGCTAAGATCGCTTATGCCCCACCCCCTGTTCCTGAGCCGTCAAAACAATTTGCGGTCATGCTGATCGGGATAGTGTTGGTCGTTGTTGGGGCTATTCTTATCAACCAAGGGATGAATGTTGTGGGGACTTCCAGCACTTTGATCGTCGGGATAGGGCTCCTAGCGGCCGGTGCTCTCTTGGTCTTTGCTGGGGCGAGCCGCGTGTGGCCAAGGAAGTCAGCCATCAACATCGGCATCTTCATCGTGGGAATCCTAATCCTCGTGGCCAGCGGAACCCAACTCGCCGTCGACTGGGGGACGGCCGCTTACGGGATGATCCTGACCATTGTGGGCATCGCCCTGATTGTCATTGGAGTCCAGATCGTGAGACAGAGCTGGAAAAAGTACGTGGAACGATAGGTAGCGGGCCGGACGGGAATGGAATCCGAATGAGTTTGGGCCCAGCGTGAAAAAATGCGACTTTTATCTCTCCTTATCACTTTAACTCTTCATTCCCACTTCGTAAAATCAAAACCTTATTATCGAAAAATACTGATACTTTTCCGCATGAAACGCTTTAAAGCGCTCTGGGATTTGATGCGGCTTGAGCATGGGGTCATGATCCTTGTCGCTATCCTAGTCGGTTCCCTCATCGCAAATCGTGGCGCCCTTCCCGATACATTCAAACTAATTTTCTCTTTTCTCACCGCATTGTTTCTTGAGGCGAGTACCTTCGCTCTAAATGATTACTTTGATCTGGAGATTGATAAGAAAAACAGGAGAAATGACAGACCTTTGGTTCGGGGGGATATCCAACCACGCACCGCACTCATCCTCTTTTTCCTTCTGTTTCCTCTCGGAATAATCTCTTCATTTCTCGTCAATCTACCGTGCTTTCTCATCGCGCTGATAACGGCGGTGTTTGCGATAGCGTACGATGTTAAAATTAAGAAGATAAAACCCATCGGTAACTTCTACATTGCCTATATAATGGCGGTACCGTTTCTCTTTGGCGCAGCCGCCGTTTCTCCCAACCTTCCCCCTATCATATGGCTTTTGGCATCTATTGCATTCTTTGCAGGTGTGGGGCGGGAGATAATGAAGGATGTTATGGATATGGCCGGCGATCGGGCGCAGGGTGTTCGATCGTTTCCCATGTACATCGGCGAAAGAAACGCCTATAGGGTTGCCGCTGTTTTCTACATTATCGCCGTTATAATGAGCCTCATTCCATTCTTTTTACTGAAAGATACCGCCTACTATGGAAATATGGTCTATCTCGCTCTCGTTGGGGTGACCGATATCCTGTTTCTTATCACGGCCGCAACTCTTCTGGTAAAAAGCAGCCCCCCCACCGCGCTCTTTAGAAAGACAACTCTTGTCGCTATAGTGTTCGGTCTTCTCGCCTTCCTCCAAGGCGCATTCTTGCAGGGGTGAAAGATGGTAACAAACGATATTCTTGGCGTATCCTTTGTCTATATCTATGTGGCTCTTTTGCTTGTTGTCACGGAGAAGGTTTTGAAGCGGTACCCAGTGATAAGCAGAAAAATACTCCACATTATGGTGGGAAATATCGTTTTTATTCTCCCCCTATTCCAAACAAGAGAGGTAATGGCGTTTGTTGCTGCAGCCCCCTTTATTGTTCTAACCTTTCTCATCAGCCCTTATTCCCCCATTAAAGGTTTGAGCAAAGCGTCCCAAGCCGGTCATGGGCTCGGCCTCGTCTATTATGCCATATCATGGACAATCTTGGCATACCTTTTCTTTGACCGTTTGTGGATTGTGGGAGTTGGCATATTGGCCATGTCGTATGGTGATGGGTTTGCATCAATCTTAGGGGCACGTTTTGGTAAACACACGTACCAAGTGTTTCATGACAAGAAAAGTATTGAAGGATCAACGATAATGTTCCTGACTACGCTCCCCCTTTTGGTTATCAACTTTCTTTTCTACTCAAGACCGTTAACTGTTTACATCATTACCGCTCTTTTCTTCGTTTCACTTCTCGCGACCGTTGTTGAGGGGCTTACTCCGAAAGGACTCGATAACCTCACGGTACCGTTGCTCGCCTCGTTTGCATTTTGGTACCTAGCACCGGGAATTTAAACATGGTGTAATCATGCGCCTCATCATTGTCGACGGTTTAGACGCAGCTGGAAAGGATACCCATGCAGGAATAATAAAAATGAAACATGAGCGGAGGGGGGAGAGGGTACTTATTCGTTCACATCCTGAAGATGACAACTTGTTCGGCAGAATAGCAAAACAGGCACTCTTCGGGACAGGCAAAAAAAACAAGGGCAAGGCATCACTATTCTACGCTTTGGACGTGATACGCTCTCTGCTGCGGTATTACAAGAGTGACGAGTACGATACGTTGATCATCGTGCGGTATCTTATGGGAACAGCATATCTCCCGTTTCCGGTTGCTAAATTTGCCTATCAATTTTTCAAAACTTTACTCCCAACCCCCGAGTACATGTTCTTTCTCGATGTTTCTCCCGATGAGGCGTTGAGGCGAATCCAAAAGCGAAGGGCGTACGAGATGTTTGAAACCCGAGAAGAGCTGGTAAAGGTGAGAAAAAAAGCTCTCGCTCTTGCACAAGAGGGATGGCATATCATCAATACGGATCGACCTAAGCAAACGGTTGCCGCTGAGATCGCCCGAATTCAGGGAGACCCTGCAAAAGTCCATCTGGACCGAAGAAGAACACATCTCACGTCACCTAGTTAGGACTAAAAGTTCGCAAACCACTTATTTTGACTTTTTGATCTTGATTTGGGTCTTGGCTGATTATTAGCAGAAGCCAAGTTAAACAGCCAAAAAAGGCGGGAAAATGATAGTAGAAATCGTGACTGCGCTCCTCCTCGTGGGCGTGTTGGGTTATGTGGTCTACTGGAAAAGAGAGCAAACGAAGTGGGCTAGGATACATGAGAAGCAGGTGACGACGTTAAAATGGTTGAAAAAAGAAATTTGGCAGGGGAAATAAATTGATAGTCGAACTCGGAGTTGGCGTGCTTGCGGTAGGGGCCGCAGGTTACGCTCTCTGGATGCTGCGCCAGCGGAAGGCGATGCTGCGCAGGCACGTGCTGCGGCAACGGGAGGTAAGGAAGTACATAGAAAAATAGTAAGTTTGAACCCAGAGCGCAAAAAATGCGACTTTTACTGAATATGGTTCTGTAAACTTATATGCCGCGCCTGCGTCATGGATAAAAGATAGCATGACGCAAAAGAATCACCCTAAAACCGGAGAAGACTTTTTCATCTCATCCCGAGAACGCTACACTTTGTCCAATCGTTGGATAGTAAGAAGCGACCCGAATTTTCACACACAGTATTCGGCCTTTAACATAGATGGCGGCGACAAATACAAAATCAGTGGGCCAATCTTCATAATACTAAAATTGTTGGAGAATAATTGTCTCACGATTGAACAGGTGTGTAATTATCTACGTGAGAAAGGCATCGAGCTACAAGCTGCAGAAATAATCAAACTTTTAAAAAAAGACCTGGGTACTAGCGATATCTTAACAAAATCTGAGAACGTTCTTTCACCACTTGTTAAGCGTCATCAAACTTTTATCAAATCTGATGTTTCAATCACATCGACACCCTATGAAGCTGAAGTTCATTTTACAAACGCTTGTAATCTAAAATGCCGGCACTGTGTCTATGATGCTGGCCAGAAAATATCTAACCAACTAGAAGCTGACTCATGGGTTAAGATATTTGACCAGTTTGAAAGCTTGGAGACATTTCGGGTTATAATTTCAGGTGGTGAACCTCTAGTGTACCCCGGGGCAAAGAGTATAATACGATACCTAACTTCAAAGAGGATAAGAATAGAATTATTGACAAACGGCACTTTGATTGATGAATCACTAGCGGTTATTCTTTCATCCCCGAATTTCTCAACAACTGTTTCTCTAGATGGTGCGGACAGCGAAACAAACGATCTGCTGAGAGGCCAAGGATGTTTTGAGAGAGTAATTAAGGGTCTAAAGCTTCTTTCTCAGGCTGGGGCATGTTTTCATATAGCGACAACGGTCCACAGGAGAAATATTCATCAGTTGAAAGACCTCGTTGAAATTGCAATTCGACTAGGTGCAAAATCTATCAATTTTATACTCCTAGATCCTCTCGGAAGGGCAAAACACCAAAATGATCTTTTACTGGAACCGTCTGAAATTAGTAATATTTCTCATGCAGCTAAACAGCTCGCCAGTGCATACGGTGATAGTATTTATGTTGGTTATCTAGACCCGTCTATACCAGAATATAAGGACCTAGAAATTACAAAGGGGAACTCAAAAATCTTTTGCACAGCCGGCACCACAAGGATGGCAATCAGATCCGATGGAATCGTTTTTCCATGTGTGTATGCTTTTCACGATGACAAATTTGCCATGGGCTCGACAAGATCGCAAAATATTGAAGATATTTGGATATCCGAAAGCTGGAAACTCTTCAGGGGTTCTATAGAATTACAAAACCTAAACGAATGTAAAAGCTGCTCTTTGTCGGAAGCTTGCACTCTAAAGATTTGCCGTTTAAGAGCTTATTACAATGAAGGAGATTTCTTCGGGAAACCGCCGGGCTGCCAAAAGGCTCTTATGCAACTTTAATAAATTAAATCCGTTATCAAAAGGAGGTGATAATTATGCAAAAGGAAAAGTTAGCGAAGCGGCCAGCATTGGGGGAAGTCCTTCAAATCAGGACTACACCACAAATTGAGGCTGCCTTGGCTGAGGAAATAAGGACTATTCCCAACTTGGTAATCGAAAAAATGGAGCGAGGTATCAGGGCCAGCTCTCTGGGATTGGTAGTGTGCTGCTGCGGATGAAATGATCTTCATCGAAAGCTAATCAGGGGGAGGAATGGCAAAAGTTCTCTCCCCTAACCTATTTTTTCACTCCCGACCGTTTCACCTTACACCATCAGCGCCAGGAAGCGGTCCAAATCGTAGAGCGCGGCCTGTGCCGGCGGCGAAAACTTAGAGAGGATAAGTTCGAAGACATGATCGGTCTGCGGGAACTCGACATAAACTACCGGAACTCCGGCATCTACTAGTTTGTGATACAGGACACGGGTAGCTTCGACTGGAACCCAACTGTCGTGCCCGCCGTGGAACAGTAGGGTCGGTGGAGATTTCGGGCTGACATGTGTGGCCGGCGAAGCCAGGTCGTAGATCTCAGATACCTCGTCTGGCTGACCACCTAAGAAGTTCGCATACATCTCTCTACTCGAGGGGAAATGCTCTTACTCGGAATAATTTTTAGGCTTTTAGCCCCTGATTTCTCGGAGTAAGCTGCCATCTTCTTCGTAAATTACGGGTGCCAGCCTGCCATGCTACCTCTTAAGGATGTCGCGATAGGTATTCAGCAATTTACTCAACGTGTTATCCCAGCTGAACTTTTTCACCTTCTCCTTCCCGCCCTCGATCACTTGTTTCATGGCATCGGGGTTGTCAAGGAGATAATTTATCCCCCAAGCTATAGACTCATAATTGGGGTAGACCTTTATCCCGTCCACGAAATTCTCGATGTTGTCTCCGAGGCCACCAATATCCGTTGTTATGACTGGTTTTCCAGCCGCCCAAGCTTCGAGCAGCACTATGCCGAAGGGCTCGTTCCTGCTTGGGATGCAGACGATGTCGCCCGTGTTGAGGGATTCGAGGTACTGCCAATGTGGCACTTTTCCTAAAAACCTTGTCGCGTGCCCGACCCCGATTTCGTTGGCTCTGTGCTCAAGATAGCTACGCATTCCACCGTCCCCCACGAAGATAAATTTCACGTCCCATCGATTGCTCAGAACCCTGGGTATTGCTTCGGCCAAAAGATCAGGCCCCTTCTGGTATTCGATCCTACCCATGAAGAGCACGACCGGGGCTAGCGGATGGATCCCGTACTTCTCCTTTACCCTGCCTGGGTCGACATGGACTCGGTGTTTGCGTGGGTCGATCGCGTTCGGGATGACATCTATTTTTTCGATGGGTATCTTGTAGAGCCAATTGAGCTCGTTCATCATAGAAGTTGAAACAGTTGTGACCCGGTCGGAGACAAGGCCCCCATACCACTCCTTCCCTGAGACCTCTCTGAATTCCCACCAGTCCCCAAACGCCCCACCGTTTCGGCCGTATTCGGTCGAGTGATAGGTCAAAACCGAGAAATAGCCCTCCTGCTTTAGGTCGTGCAGGGCATCAACGACATGCCAATCGTGCCCATGAATGATATCAAACTTGCCCCGATATTTTTCAGTTTCTTGCAAACTAGTGAC
>LQHI01000036.1 GCA_001515185.1 Hadesarchaea archaeon DG-33
CTCGAGACAACCCAAGTAGTTTCCGTTTTGAGCCCTCACTGCGAAGTACCGTATGTAAATTTTTTTGTTGTCTAAATCTATCCAGAATTCAGCGAAATCTCTCCTGTTGTGTTTGAAATCCTCTATTATCTGGTTTACTTTGTGTAGGCTTTTCTTGGGGTGGCAGTCCTGAACCTTCCTGCCGAGAACAGCGGGAGAGCGTGGAAATATTCTGGCGCCGTTTTTGTTGAAATATCGTACCGTATCGTCCTTGTCCAAAAAGGTTATCTCCACGGGCAATGTGTTCAGCAAGTCATCTAAAATTTCTTTGTCGACTTTTCCTGTCAAATGTCCACTTCCTAATCGTTAATCTACCCATTAAATTTTGTTCGATAACTTTTTGAACTTTTGCATCTAAGTTAGCACAAGCATCTTAAAATTTTTGTCAGAAAAATCGCATCATAATTGGAAAATTGATAAATAATGGGTGTAAAAAATGTCGGAGATGCACCCGTCTGTACTGAACGAAAAAATATTGGACGGTTATACTCTCCACGTTGCCAATGTTTTCCCCGGGCGATTCGTAGAGGAAACAAACTTTGAATTGTACTTGAAATCCGCCGATGGCGCGGTTTCTGAAAACCCTGTGGTAAAGGGTAAATATTTTTCTGGAAGGGGCAAGTTTTACAAACCTTGGCTGGAAATATACTACGACAACATTTCAAGGTTCAAATCTTCAAAAACGGTGAACCTATCTGAGAATAATTTGGACGAGAAGTTGTTTAAACATCTCACGAGCCTTATTCCTTCTGGCTCACACATCATGGTGTTTTACTCGAACGACAAAGAAACGAGGAAAGGTTTGGAGAGAGGGGTCCCGGCACCAGCCACCCCGATTGGATATCTCTTATGGAAATCAGGTTGCACATGGTTCAAGGACTGGTACTTTGCTGAGGGTTTTTTGGAAGGAGATGTAAAACTTCAGGGCAGTAAGCCCGTGAACGAAAAGTACAGGAACAAAAACTTGCTTGAAATTTCCAGAGTATTGGATGAGTTTTTGAAAAAGGAGAAAAGCGAGGACGAACTATTTGTGCGAGCCAGAAGACGGGCCAGAGAGATAATTACATCTATAAAGAGCTTTCACTAGCCCAAAGAAGTGATCAGGCCGCCGAGAGAGGTACTACCTTTCAATTAGAGGTTGGTATAGTTTAGGTAATGTTGCGGGCCCGTGGCCTTGTACAAAAAATTTTAGGGATAAACTAACAAAATATATGTTGAATTAAGGAGAGGAAATCAACGAAACCAAAAATTTTAGTTCTTTTCTATTCTATGTACGGCCACATTTTTTCCATTGGCAAGAAGGTCGCCGAAGGTGTTCGAGAGGCAGGCGGTGAACCGATCGTCAAACAGGTTGCAGAACTTCTCCCAGAAGAGTCCTGGAATGATGAGATAAGAAAAGCAAAAGAAACGATGAAAGAAATTTCAGTTGCTGACCCTAGAACAGACCTGAAAGGCATCAATGGCTTGATCGTTGGTACACCGACCCGTTTCGGCGACATGGCGGCCCAGATGAGAAATTTCTGGGATCAGACCAGTGGTGACTGGATGACGGGCACACTCATCGGAAAACCAGCAGCGGTATTCACTTCCACTGGCACCCAACATGGAGGACAGGAGACCACCATCATCTCAACCATGATAACGCTCCTGCATCATGGCTGTATTTTGGTCGGTTTGCCCTACTCTTTCAAGGAGCAAATGACGATGGAAGAAATAACAGGAGGCTCGCCATACGGAGCTTCAACCATCGCTGGCCCGATGGGCGAGCGCATGCCGTCAAAGAATGAATTTCAAATGGCAAAAGATTTGGGTAAACACCTGACAACGATTGCCAGAAAATTAATTCAATAGTTGAATTTAGTTGCCTTGTTGTAATGAAAGAAAACCCTATTTACTTTAGCGCTTTCATGGAGTCTTCTCAAGCACCGCTTCGACACTACACACATTCGAGTCTCGAAGAATTCGTATTTCTACTTTTTCTCCAACCTTTCTTTTTTGAATTTCTTCCACCAGTTTTTCCGTGTTATTTGTGGCCTTACCGGCGAGTTCAAGAACAATATCGCCGGGAATTATTCCAGAATTGTCAGCGGGGCTGCCCGGCACCACTCTTGCAACAAGAACTCCTTTAGCGACGGGTAAACCATAGTAGGACGCGATTTCTCTGGTGACGGTTAATCCACTTACGCCAAGCCAAGGCCTAATCATGCCTTTGTGAGCAATTATATCCTCGGCGCATTTTTTAGCTAAGTTTATTGGAATAGCGAAGCCTATGCCCTGAGCGAAAGGGATAATCGCTGTATTGATGGCAACCACTTTCCCCTCAATATCAACTAGCGGCCCGCCACTATTTCCCGGGTTTATGGCTGCGTCGGTTTGAACGAGATTTTCTATCACGCCTCGTTGAGATTCTATAGATCTGTTTAGAGCACTTATCACCCCCGAAGTAACTGTTGGGCCACCGGTTAGCCCGAAAGGATTGCCAATCGCAAAGACCCTTTGACCCACTTTTAATTTATCAGAATCGCCCAGTTCTGCGGCGGGGAGTTTTCCCTCCTTTACTTTGATGATAGCCACATCGTGGATTGAACATGTTCCCATCACTTCTCCTGATAGTGCATGTCCATCAACCATCGTCACGCCGATTTTCTCTGCACCCGTAATAACATGATTGTTTGTCAAAATGTGGCCTTTTGAAATAATGGTTCCAGAACCCATTCCCTTAAGCGGGACTACTCTGTAGAACATGTGGTGGAGGAGCTTAATCGTGCTTACGTTGACTACACTACGGCTTATTTTATCTAGCACTTCTAAAACTGACGCTTCATCATAATTCGGCAAGTTATTTTCCACCAAACTTTGGCACAACCAAGAACATTTTTGGCGTTCCAACTTATTATTTTTTTGCTGATGCAGATTAAATTTACATAAATTCTTGTAACACACTCTGAACCGAGGGCAACGGTTTTTCTTCGGCGAGCAATCGGTCACCCAGCAGCTGCTTTTCATAAATCTCCTTCTTCACTTGGTAAAAGATACCAATCGGGATACGGTCATTCCACTCCTTGGCCTTCTCCAATGCCGCCGCGAAGTCCTCCACATTGTGTCCTTCCTTGTTGAGGTCGTAGACTTTGGGCTTGAACTTTTCCAGAGTGGGGTTGAAGCTCGGACAATGCTGGAGGACATCGATGAAGGCGAAGCCCCTGTGTCGTACCGCCTGCAGGATGAGGGAGCGCAGGTGAGGTATATCCCCGGTGAAGCCCCGGGCCACGAACGTCGCGCCGCATGCCAGCATCAGGTGGAGCGGGTTAAGCGGGCTCTCGAAGCTCCCCTTGGGGACTGACTTGGTCTTGAACCCTATGGGAGTGGTGGGTGTGACCTGGGAAGTTGTCAGGGCGAAAACCTGATTATCGTGTACGATGAAGGTGGCGTCGAGATTTCTCCGGGCCGTGTGGATGAGGTGGCTGACCCCCTCGTCGTAAGCGTCGCCATCACCGGCAAACCCGATCACCTTCAGTCGCTGGTTCCCCACCTTCATCCCCATGAGGGGCGGCACTACCCTCCCGTGTAGGCAGTAGAAGCTGTTGACCTTGATGTAGTCGGATATCTTGCCGTGGCAGCCAATCCCGGAAGAGATGACGATCTGCTCCGACTTCACGTCCCCCGATTCCACGAGCTCGGCCATTACCTGCTTGACTACCGCGAGGATGTTGAAGTTACCGCATCCAAGGCACCAAGTGTTCTTGGCGGGACTGTCGAATTCCCTCACTTCCACCCGAATGCCTCCTTTAGCTTCCCCGAGAGCCCCACGGGGTCGAAAGGCCTCCCGTCGTTCTTGAGTATCGCCTTCTCGATGTAGTGCCCCGTCTGCTCCCTGATAAGCGAGCGAAGCTGCCCGGTCATGTTGACCTCGACGCAGACGATGTCCTTTGCCTGCTTCAAGTGATCCTCCACGTCCCAAGTGGGGAAGGGGCTGAGGTACATAACCTGCAGGAACTTCAGCGGCTTGTCGATTAGCTGCATCGCATCGAGCGCCGCTCCCTTGGTTGATCCCCATGCAACCACCAAATTCTCCGCTTTGGGGTCGCCGTGAATTTTGACCGTCTCTCGCTTCTTCAGGTCCTCGATTATCCCTTCCATCTTCCGCAGTCGTTTCTGCAGCATGTTGGTCACGCCTTCGGGGGTTTCGATCGCGTATCCGTGCTCGTCGTGCTCGTAGCTCGAGACCTTGACCACAGCCCCAAGCGTTCCGGGGAAGACCATAGGGGAAACCCCGCTGTCGGTGAATTTGTATCGTTTGTACTCACCATCCCAACTTTCGGCGACACTGCTGGGCTCTACATTTACTTTGCGCTCATCAATCGCGATGCTCATGTAGCTCTCCAGCAGGTGCTTGTCCACCAGAACCACGACCGGGACTTGATACCTCCAAGCGAGGTTCATTGCTTCTCCACCCTTCACGAACGCCTCCTCGGGATCTCCTGGTGCCACAACTATGCGGGGAAATTCTCCATGCCCAACGTGAAGAACGAACCTTAGGTCGGCCTGCGCAGTGTACGTAGGCACTCCCACGGCAGGTGCCGGACGCTGCCCCACCACAAAGACCGCGGGTATCTCGGACTGGCCCGCCATGCTGAAGGCCTCCTGCATCAGCGCAAACCCACCTCCAGCTGTGCCGACCATACACCTCGCCCCACCGTAGGCGACGCCCAGCGCCATGTTAGCCACCCCTATCTCATTCTCGGGATGAATCACCGCTATCCCGAGCTCATCCTGATGTGTCCCCATGAAGGAAAGGATCCGGGTAGAGGGCGTCATCGGGTAACCTATGTAAACTTTCATTCCGGCCTTGACTGCCCCGAGCGAGACAGCTTCGACCCCAGAGATGAAAGGAGTCGGGTCGCGCTTGACCGGCTCGAGCTTGAGGATTGGGTCGAAGTTCTGCTTGGCGTGGTCGAACCCCATCTTTGCAAGCGTGATGTTTTTCTCGGCCCGTTTACCATAGGCCCAAGTCAAGATTTCGTTAACGGGCTCAAGGGGTATACCGTATAGGTGGGCGATGGCACCAATCATGGCCGAGTTCCTCATTATCGGGATGCCCCCAACTTCCTTGACCATGCTAGAGAGCGGAATCGGGTAAGCCTTGTATGATCCTTTGTAACTCGCCTTGTCGCTGTCGAAGAGTACGAGGCCGTCCTTCGTCAATTCATTCTCGTGTCGGGATATTGTGTCTTGGTTAAGGGCTGCGACCAGCTCCACCGCTTCCAGATGGCTCCACACCTGATGATTTGAAGCCCTTACTTTGCAGAAGTTGTGGCCGCCGCGGATGAGAGATGGGTAGTCGTTTATGACGAAAGAGTAGAGGCCGAGGCGGTTGAATGCCTTGCCCAGGAGCTCTGCTGTCCGCATAACCCCGTCTCCCGCCTCTCCGCCAATGAGAAAAGAAATATCTTGCATTTCAGCCCTTTCAAAAGCCTCGTTTTACCCCAACGCCTTGTTTAAGTGTTTGTATCAAAGCCGTGCTTTCGAAAGAACCCGTCAAAACTTCAGACTTAAATCCCACTTCGCTTGAAAAAAGTGGCCCGGCGATAAATATCTTCATGATTCCTACAGTATCTTATTAATCTCCAAAAGATAAAATCATTGTGCCGGTGAGCTGGTGGGCGACTTCCGGGCGAAAGCCTGAGGAAACTCCGTCCATCGAGCAGGTCCGCGAGCCCAAAAGGGCACGGTCGAGAGATCGGGAAGATGGAACAGAAACGATACCTCCCGACTCGCGCGAGGATGCGGTGACGCTGAGGTCGGGTCGACGGGGATGAAACGGCCATCACGCGGGATGCAAGGGCAAATTACCGCCGATGAACGCCTGCTGGAGGTGGGTGGTAGCCCGCTCAGCTAAATGTCGCCTGAAAACAGAAGACGGGTTAC
>LQHI01000037.1 GCA_001515185.1 Hadesarchaea archaeon DG-33
GCAACTTTGGGCCAATGTTAATGAGATAAATTTTTTTTGCGATTTTGATTAATTGAAGCACCGCATCTAACGCGGAATTTCCACCTCCGATTACTGCAACCTCTTTATCTGCAAATAGAGGACCGTCACAAGTGGCACAATATGTAACTCCCCTATTTTTAAATTCTTCTTCTCCTTTAACGCCCAATTTTCTTGGAACTCTTCCAGAAGCTATAATCGCAGTTTTTGTCGTATATTCTCCTTTATCCGTTTTCACTTTTACAATATCGCCTTCTTTACTTATTGAAGTTACACTCTCTCCTTCCTTAGCTTCTACATTGAATTGCTCCAGATGTTCTCTAAATTTTTGAGCCAGAGCTGGCCCGGTAATGAACTGATAACCGACGTAATTTTTTATATCGTAACTTAACGCTGCTTGCCCTCCAATGTCACGGGTAACAATCATGAAATTCATTCTTTTTCTCGCCGCATACACACTAGCGGTTATACCCGCAGGACCTGCTCCAATGATAATTAGATCATACACCTAGATTCCCAATTCCCGAGAAATTGCTTCCTTGTTAAACCCCAAAATTATCTTCCCTTCAATGTCAATTACGGGCACTCCCATCTGGCCTGATTTTTCAATCATCTCCTTTGCCGCTTCAGAATTAGTCCCCACATCTACATCCTCAAAAGGAATATTTTTCTCCTTCAAAAATGCCTTAACCATAGCACAGTAAGGGCAAGCGGATGTGGAATAAACTTTTACCCTCTTACTCATAAGACCACTTCATTATCAGTTTATTCATCTTTTCTTATACGGTTAACCATCCGCCATCGACAACTAGTGTGTCTCCTGTAATGTATTCGCTCTCATCACTTGCTAAAAATGCGACTGCATTCGCGATATCCTCTGGTTTACCAATTCTTCCACAAGGAATCTTTACAAGAAGTGCTGCTTTTGTCTTCTCATCTTCAAGAAAATCTTTGATCATTGGAGTTTCGATTACTCCCGGAGCAACAGCGTTTACATTAATTTTATATTTGCCCAACTCAAGGGCTAGTTCTTTCGTAATGCTAATCAAAGCTCCCTTTGTCGCACAGTAAATACTTGACAAGTCATAGCCAACGAAACCAGCGATGCTTGCAATGTTAACGATTTTCCCATAATTATTGCTTTTCATTCCTAGAATAACGTGTTTAGCACAGAGAATTGTCCCCCTCAAGTTTACCGCCAAGATTTTGTCTATCTTCGAGGTATCCATCTTGTCTAATTCTTCCTGAAAAAGAATTCCTGCATTGTTAACGAGAATATCAATCTTCCCGAATTTTTCCTTTGTCTTTCTTACGGCCCCTATTATCTCCTCTTCGTTGGTTATGTCCAACTTCAAGGCCAAACCTTCGCCGCCAGCTCCCTCAATCTCTTTTACTACTTTCTCACAATCTTCTTTATCAAGATCTGCAACAACGACCTTTGCCCCGTCTCTTGCTAACCTCAAAGCAATTGCTTTTCCAATTCCTCTCCTTGCGCCTGTTACTATAGCAACTTTACCAGCAAGAGCATATTTGTTCATTTATTTTGCCTACTTGATTACTAATCTTTTATTTTAACTCCATACTATTAAAAAATTATGTACAAACCTGCAAGAGAAAATTACAACTCTATCTCTCACAGATTACTTTTTCTCGCCGCTTTTAATTTCGTCGAATAATTCCTGTGCTTCTTTCGGGGTGGCGCCTTCATGTATGATTGAACGAATCGCACGGATCATAGCTACTGGGTAATCGTGCTGCCAAACGTTTCGTCCCAAATTCACGCCTATGGCACCCTTCTGGATACCATCGTGAATAAATTCGAAGACCTCAAGCTCGGACTCTACTTTGGGTCCACCCGCCATGACTACCGGGACGGGACAACCTCTTGTGACCTTTTCAAACCCCTCTTTACAATAGTATGTTTTTACCACGCGCGCGCCCAGCTCCGCGGCGATCCTGCAGGCCAAAGCGAGATATCGTGCCTCGCGCTTTTCCAACTCTTTGCCAACAGCCGTAACTGCCATCACTGGAATACCGTACTCTTCGCACTCGTTGACGAGATTCGATAAGTTCAACAGAGTTTCGTGCTCGCGCTCGCTGCCCACGAAGATAGAGATGGACACCGCGCTGGCGTTGAGCCGGATGGCTTCTTTCACCGAGGTGATAATTCCCTCATGAGACAGCTCCTCTTTTCTAGCCATGCTCGTGCCACCAGAGACCCTAAGAATAATCGGTTTGGTGTTCTCGGGATCTATTGACGAGCGCAATATTCCCCTTGTGAGCATGATCGCATCCGCGTAAGGGAGAAGGGGCTTAACAGTTTTGCCTGGTTCTTCTAATTTATTTGTGGGCCCTTGAAAATATCCGTGATCTATAGGCAAAAAGAGAACCTTACCATCACGTTGAATTAGTTGTGCAAGCCTGTTTTTCATTCCCCAATCCATTCTCACGCCTCCTTTATTTTTCAGGTTTGACGATTAAATACCCTTTCTCTATTAACCAGTGATGGAACCCCCAAGTGGTATGTTTACAATCTGTTTTACAAGTTTGCCTTATTTTTTCGTATTCTTCCGAACCCTCATTTTGAGAGTTTAGCGCCAGCTGCACCGGACATCTCACGTCGTTGCAAAATTCTCGCTTTTTATACTCTGCATACCCCTCAATTGGCATTATCTCACCATTTTAACTTTCGACAAATTTCTTAACTTCAATGTGTTTTATCTGTATCACATATTTATTTCTGATGAATCTCTGGGAATCAAACTGACATCTTTTTGAACAAATATGCGCCCAATAGAACCATGGCCAACGAGAAAATCCCCAAAATTGCTAAGTCAAGCCATATCGGAAACTCAGATACCCCAATGATGACTCCCCGCAAGCCGTCGACCCCGTACGCCACCGGATCTATGTAAGCGATTACCCTCAGCCACTCAGGCGCCATACCCAGTGGGAAAATTGCCCCTGATAGGAAAAAGAGTGGCATGATGAGGAAATTTATCACGAGCGGGAACGCGACTGGATCCGTTATTCTCGAAGCAATCGCTAGACCCAAACCGACGAAACCGATGGCGAGAACAATCATGAAAAGTAAAGCCAAGAGAAACCCAGCGGGTCCAGGCATTTTCGCCCCAATCAATCCCGCGACTAAAAGCAACATTACCCCTTGAATGATCGAGGTCGTTGTCCCTCCAAATGTCCTGCCGAGCATGATGGATATCCGTGAAACTGGGGCTACGAGAATCTCCTTCAGGAACCCGAACTGCCTATCCCATAACACCGAAACCCCAGTCATCGTCGCGTTGAAAAGAATCGCCATCGCCACAATTCCTGGGGCCAAAAAATCGATGTAGTTCCCGACACCTGGAATTTGGGTGACTGCGCCTAAACCCATCCCGAGAATCGCGAGCCATAAGAAAGGCATCACGATTGTGGATATTATCCTAGCTTTGGCCCGTAGGAACCACTTCATGTCGCGGAGCCAGAGTACATAGATCGCCTGAGCACTCACTTCATCACCTCATGTGGGCTCTCACATGCGCTCGCATTTGCTCCTTTATCCCGCCCTCCTCTTCGCGGATGCCCCTGCCTGTGTAGCGAATGAAAACATCTTCCAGCGTCGGGCTCCTGCACCCCACTGAGCGCACCTTGCCCCCACGCCTCGCGACGATATCTATCATCTTTGGGACAGCCTTCTCGCCGCCCGTGACCGTGAGATACAAATAATCCCCTACTATTTTCACCTCTTTCACGTACTTCCTCCTCTGAAAGATTTCAGCGTACTTTTTCGGCTGAGGAACTTCGAGGGAGACGATGTCGCCTTCGAGCTGATCCTTGAGCTTCTTGGGATTGTCCAACGCTATGATTCTACCGTGATCGATGATGCCCACGCGACCACAGAGATAATCGGCTTCATCCATGTAGTGCGTCGTCAACAAGATCGTAATCTTCTCCTGTTTGTTAAGCATCTGGATGTGCTCCCAAATCTTCCTGCGCGTCTGGGGATCCAGTCCGAGGGTGGGCTCGTCCAAGAACATTATTTCCGGGTGATGCATGAAACTCCTAGCTATCTCGAGCCTCCGCTTCATCCCACTCGAGTAAGTTTCAACCAAAGCACTCGCACGGTCCTCTAACTCAACTAACTTCAAAACTTCGTCGATCCGCTTCTCCCTTAGAGTTTTACTCATCCCGTAAACCCGCCCGTGGAAATCTAGGTTTTCCTTACCTGTGAGGCGGTTGTCAAGGGAAGGGTCTTGGAATACTATCCCTATCGACGTGCGAACCGAATCTGGTTCTTTGTATACATCAAAACCCGCTACCTTCGCCGTACCCTCAGTTGGTGGAAGAATCGTGCAGAGCATGTGAATGAGAGTCGTCTTCCCCGCACCGTTAGGACCGAGGAGACCAAAGAGCTCGCCTTTTTCTATCTGGAGATCTACATGGTCGACCGCGGTTAAGCCATTGAATTCTCGGGTTAGACCATTGGTAAAAATCGCTCGCATGCTACTCCAAGAAGCTTAATTCTTATTTCCACTACAAATAGTTATTGTGCGGCCGTGGTCCAGCCTGGTCTAGGACTCAGGCCCTCCAAGCCTGTAGCGCGGGTTCAAATCCCGCCGGCCGCACCACAGAATTGTGAGGTGCCTTCCCATACTCATCTTTATCGGCGCGATGAGATTTGGAAAATATTACAAAAACACGTTTTCATCAATCATTGGAGTAATTGGGTTAGTAACGGTGATAATGGGGCTAAGTGGGGTATAATAGTGGTATAACTGAATTTTCTCAATGTCTAATGTGAAAATTTAATTTCGTGTTACGTGGGGGGCGCTTCTATTCCCTCGTCTTCCGCTGGCTTTACCACTGGTTTCTTAGGCGTCACATACCGTCGGTGGTAGATTCGCGCCACGACACCTAAAGCCGCTACAACCACGGCGATCCAAAATACCATAGTGAGAGAAGCGGTGATTGGGGCAGTTATGGTTGCCGTGGCGCCAATCTGAATAGTTGACATCGCGCTCCCGCTGATATAGGGTACATTTATTTGCATCGTCGCGCCTCCGGCTTCACCCGCCATCCCGGAAAGCATACCGGGCAAGATGCTGTTCAAGAATAAGGCGCCTAACACTAGCAACAGGATGAGCCCAATAAGCATCCAGAACACCTTCATCGCCCCGAACCGAACTAATTGCCTTCCCCACCATCGCTTGGCCCCCACGGAGCCGGCGATCATCAGCACCCCTCCGATTATGACCGAGAGTTTAGCCGCCAAGAGGAAGTATCCTACCAATGTCGACGAAATTGGCTGCCCCAACAAACTTATGCTGTAGTCGAAGGGAGAGAGAGCGACTTCCATTGCCCCGGTTCCGACCGTGGCGTGCCACCACGGGCCGAGAAACGGTAGTATCAGCATCAACGCGCCCGCGACTAATCCAAACCAGTTCACCGGTGCCAAGCGCCTCTTCGGCCTGCTGGTCTTGGGGTTGGTAGTTTCCATCCTAAACCTCCCCAACCTGCCCCATCTGTACCTGTAAAGTTACGCCGTACACCTCAAATGTTATGTTCATGTCGGTGAACTGTGGATCAGTTGGGGGTGTTCCCGTGTACGGCCCAATTAACGTAAAATTCACCGTTCCATTGGCGGGAATCTCTACCTCTGTCTCCTCCATCTCCACTTCTACGCCTTGGTCGGATATAGCAAAGGAGATATCTGTAATCTTAATTGGCAGATTGAGGGGAGATGTGAACCTTACAGGTATCCTAATCTTCCCGCCGCTGTAGGTTGGATTCTCTAATGTAAACGTGTCTTCTGAGAACCCCTCACCAAATAACCCACTTAGCGTTTCCTTCAACTCATCCATTTCCTCTTGGCTCGGCATCACGGTCGCTTGAAGGTCCCAGTTGTGAACCGCAAATGCTGCAATGAATGGGCCTAC
>LQHI01000038.1 GCA_001515185.1 Hadesarchaea archaeon DG-33
ATGAAAATTTTGGCATACCGTGGAAAGAGCGGGGCAAGAGACTCGATGAAGCTCTTGACATAATGAAGAAGTTGTGGACAGAGCCTGCAATCTATGACTACAGGGGAAAATTCTTTACACTCAAAAATGTCTGCAGTCCCCCATGCATTCAGAAACCCCATCCTCCAATATGGGTCGGAGGGGGGTCTGAAGCTTCCATGCGGAGGGCTGCACAGTACGGAAATGATTGGGCACCATCCTGGTGGCTCCCGGGGTTGGCAGGCGCTGAAAGTATGGGTGTAAAAAAAGAATTTACCTGGGAAGATGCCATAGAGAAATTGAGAGAATATTGCAAGAAATTTGGAAGGGAACTCGTGCTTGGACGAGCACCGAAGGGACCGAAAGAAGTCGGATTAAATATGTCGGGGATGAACGTTAACATCAACCCAGACAGAGAAAAAGCCATAGAAGAGGCGCGACACTTCTGGGTGGATGTTAGGCAGGGACGTACCCAAGGAGCCGGTTCATTCGAGATGAAAATGGAATACGCAGCCGTTGGAAATGCGGAGGATGTAATCGAGAAGCTTGAAGAGGTTTACAAGACCGGAGCCTACTGTATAGTGCTTTATCCTATAACTACGGATTCAAAGACCCAGTGGGATAGGTTAGAGAAAGAAGTGCTGCCGAGTTTATAAATTTAAAATTTGAGAAGTGAAATAAAACGCTGAGGGAAAAGCTGCAAAAAGCATAAGCTCTACTTTTTTCCAGTAAGAACATGCAGCATATACTCATAAGTGTCTTTCTTCACGTCCACTTTGGGTTTTTTCACTTCCGCTTTTGGCTTCTCTTTGCGCGAGCTCCACACAGTCTCAGGTCTAGCTTGCATGATATACACATTGTCAGGGAACGAGCCATCCTTATCAATAGCCCATTCTATATCTTGAGCTCTTCGGAAACTTTGTTCGATATGCTTACCTTGACGGGCTAACTCGATAATTACTTCATCACATAAGCAAGAAATGTTTCTTCTCTTGGCCTCAACTTTAACGTTTATACAAGTATCTGTTTTTGGATCTATCGTGCATTCTACTTCTTTTCTCGGTGAAATATTTCTTTCGAGGATTTTTAACGTGCCTTTATCCACAACCCATCTATCGGGCGTTACGGTGCCGCTTACGATGGTTTCCCCAAGACCCCAGCTACCCTCTAACAATATTTTAGATGCATCGCCATTTAAGGGATTCAAAGTAAACATGACTCCAGCTGCTTTTGAATTCACCATCTTTTGAACCCCTACACTCATTAGGGCTTTTTCATTTTCGATACCCATTTTAATTCGGTAAGCTATAGCACGTGGAGTAAACAAGCTTGACCAACATTTCAAGATTTTCTCTAACAATTTATCAAAACCTCTGATCCAAAGATAGGTTTCATATTGCCCTGCAAAGCTCGCACCTGGAAGATCTTCAGAAGTTCCACTTGAACGTGTCGAAACCGAGACATCAATAACTCCACATTCTTTCGAAAGTTTCTCGTACGCGACCATAATTGCTTCGCTTATTTCTTTCGGAATGGTCGTTTTCTCGATTTCTTGTCTAATGATTTTACTTGCCTTATTAATAGCAGAAGGATTATTGGGGTCAATTCCTGATAAGGCTTGTTGGATTTTTTCCTTAAAATCCCCCATAGTAAAGAACTTAATGTATGCATCAGTTGTTACAGCAAAACCGGGAGGTACGCGAACGCCGAACCCCATCAATTTACAGAGGTTTGCATTCTTGCTACCAACCCTCGCTAAAGCTCCTGCGCAATCTTCAAAACTTAGGATGTATATATTTTTTCTAGTCAAAATTTTTTCCCTTCCCTTTTATATTGCAAGTATTTATTTTTAAAGATTTACTTTTTATTGAAATCTCCAGCAAACTTGTTTTTACAGTTGCGGCATCTTTTCGCTTTTTTATTCGGATTTCATGTTTTTATTAGCTATTATTTGATGTTCTCAGGATGTATAAAATTATAAAAGCCTAAATAGGGTCCAAATACAGTTTACTAGTTTAGCTTTACTCGGGAATGTAAGATTCAACCTTGTCTTTATCCCGGTGCATGCCTTTCTTCCAAACCCCTCTGAGCATTTCGTCAAATATTGTGATAAGCAAATCCGCAAATTCTGGTTCGTTGATGTGCCTATCACATATCAAAACATCTAGATTGGGGTTGGTTCTATCCACAAATTTCTTCACGACTTCGACAAAGGCCACTGCTCGCTTGCTCCAGTTGGGGTTGACAGTGCTACCACCATCCCAGTATGGTCCTGGACCCTTTCCCTTCGTCAAGCTGGGATTAGTTCTGGCCATTTCTTCGCTAATGTCATATTCACCCCAACCCCGCATAGGAACCACTAACGCCGTCGGCCCTTTGACCTTATTCAATCTCGTCACCATGGCTCCAGCTACCTTTTGAGCCTCCTCCGGTAGTATACCTACGGCTGCTGCATTTGGAGTTCGGTTAACGATTGACCGGCCTTGGAATTTTTTCTCCTCTTCCTCGAATAATCCGCCGGTGACCTTAGATCGCAGCTTTCTTTCGATAATTTGGCTTCTATTACCGCCAGGACCTAAAAAATCGAGACCGCCGGTAGAGACCACTTGGGGAATGCCCATCTCGCCAGCGGCAGTAAGCCTGCTAGGCCCCGCATGCATTTCGCCACCACAAGCCAGATCCGTCATTTCGTGAGTTGCTATGTCTAGTGAACCGACTATTTCGCCATCTCTGATTAACTCCTCCAGCGATGCACCGCCCCCAACTGCGTGAAGATTGATTAAATCATATCCCCTTGACTCAAAATGTCTGGATGCCCTTTCTGTACAGGGCGCCACTACACCTAGTATCGTGCAGCCTATGAGAGGTTTGATTTCTTCCTTTCCAACCGAAGGGGCCATTGATCCGCCCACTATCATAGCAGCTGCATTAGTAAGCACTTTTCTTGTCACCTTATTCAAGCCCATCTCAACGATTGGATAAAACATAGCTATATCTCGTGTCCCTATATACGGACGGCAATCTCCGGTCGCCAGAGTCGAACTCATGATTTTAGGCACACCTAGAGGCAACGATTGCATAATTTTGCTTCCAATAAAAGTGCTCGTGGCCCCGCCGTGCGCAATTATGCCATCCAACTTTCCCTCTTCCAACATTTCCTTAACTTTCTTTATCCCACCCTTTGCGATGATATCTGCGGCTTTTATCCTATCCAATTTAAAGATATCGTCTTTGGTGTACCCCTCTTTCGAAATAAGCTCACTTACGGGAATGTCGGCCCATCCAACTTCGCCGCCGCAACTAATCTCCATAATAATTGGGTTACCACCTGCTTTTCTAACCTGCTCCGCGAGAAATTTGATTTCATTGCCCTTTGTGTCCAATATTCCAGCTACAACTATAGTCGGTTTTTTTGCTTTCATAATTTTTCCTTTAAAATTAAATTATCTTATTGCTTTTTTTAAATTATTCCCTAATAGGAGTCCACATGTATCCGTACAACCAGTTGCCATTATTCGCTCTTCTAAGCTTTCGAACCACGAGTTGAACCTTCATGCCTTCTTTCACTTTTTCGAGAGGGCAATCGACGATTTCGGTTGGAAAAATACACACTCCTTCTTTTAACTTGACTGAGGCAATGATTCGACGGTCCCGACCATAAACATGCATACCCATCAAAGGCATAGGAACGGAATCCTGCATGAATGAGAATACTTCTCCTTCGTGACTGAATTCATATTCGTCGAAATCTCTAGAATGACAATTTGGACACACTTCGGATACTCGCCTGGGCCACCATAATTCTCCACACTTCTTGCATTTGGAACCTACTAATCTGTATCTACCCTTTCTTTCTCTCCAATAAATCGGTTCCCTATACACAGCAATTTGGTATGCGGGCTCAGGGAATGCTGAATACAATTAACCCCTCCTAAGGACAGCTGTCGCAGACATTGCTCCCATTCCCCCCACCCCTCCAACTCCCTGAATTATTGCCACTTCGTGCTTTGGCGCTTGCCTCTTGCCAGCTTGCCCGCGCAATTGGATCACAGCTTCAACACAACCATTTGACCAATCTGCACCAGAGGCTTTACCAAATCCATCAGCACCTCCGTAAGTACTGAATGGAAGTCGCCCATCGATAGCTGTTTCGCCTTCTATGATGAATTTCGCAGCACCAAAACGTGGACAGACCCTCATCGCTTCTAAGAACGCAAAAATTGGGAATGGCGATTCGTTTAAATCTATGTCTTTAGGCTCTACCTTTGCCCTTTTCATTGCTTCTTCTGTAGATAGCCAAACTGCTGGCGAACACAAAAAGTCAAACTTATCGGGAGGAGTATTAGTTACCGATGGCCATGAATATTTTCGAACTGGATAGTGCATAGGCCAAGCCGGATAATTTGGAGTGTTCTTTTGCGCTACACCCTCAACGTAAACTGGTGTATCGGTATATTTTTTCGCATCTTCCGCTGGAACAAGAATTACACCACTTGCTCCATCGGTAGATAGTCCACGCGGAAGTCTTCTCCAGAATTCTTCTTCGTTAGTATCCAAAAGGCTCATCATTTCATCTTTTTTAATAGGACAAGGAACACCATACAATCCAGCTCTTGGATTCCTGTTCACGTACCAATACCTTAAAATTATGCCCGTGACTAAAGCTTCTAAAGTGTCTCGTTTTCCATAGTACTTATATGCAAAATAATTAGCCATGTCTGTTACGTGATAATGATCGAAACCGAGATGATAATCGAAATCTACATTCGATTGGAGACAACGTTTATCTGCACGATTTAGTATATCATACCTACTATCCCAACCTATTTGTAACACTCTGTCGTATAGACCTGATGCGACTAACGTGTATGCATCGTGGAAACTTGTTCCGCTTCCAGTACATTGATCTGTTATTAAAGAATGCCCTGTAGGGGCCATTCCTAAAGCATCCACTATTTCCGCAGGGCTTCCACCTTCTACCGAAGCCTCCCCATGGTAATTGGTAACTATGTATTGAATATCCTTTGGATCCATTCCTCTGTCAACACTAGCTAGAATATCATAACCAGCATCTGCTATTTTCGTTCTCCACGATTTTAAGTCATCCTTTCTCCTCGCTTCAGGTGAATTGTCCATCGAACCAAACCCCACAACAGCAACTTTTCTTCCCATTTTCATGCACCTCATAAGAACGTAGGATTCAAGTCTTGTAAATATTTGTATTCATTTCTGGTAGCATCAGCATAGCTCACTAGCTCTTTCCTTTCAAGAATTTCTTTAAGAGGAACCTCGGGTCTTTTTCCATCGATATGAGATGTCACCTTAAGGCTAAAAGCGTCACTGCCACCCCCAAAGCCGTATGAAGCCACAAATATGCGTTCTTCAGGCTTCGCCGAATCTAGCACGTTTGCCAGACCGAGTAGCGCGGACGCCGCTCCACAATCCCCTATTATATTAGCAATCGTCCCAAGTTTCACCTGTTTTTCTGTAAAACCTAGTCTTCCCATGATGTGGCGAGAAGCGGTCCCAAAAGGCTGCTGGAAAACCGAATAACTGTAATCTTCAGGTTTAAGACCTAATTTTTGCATTAAGGATTTTGATGCGTGCGTGACATGTTCCACATACCCAACTTCCCACATCGGGTAAACATCACCAGATGGCGAGCCTGAAGAAAGACCAGTACTTTGTATGTATCTATCCCCTTCAATTCTCCAAAATTCAGATATGTCACTTGCATAAGAACATGTTCCTTCAATCTCAGCAATAGGTTCTTCTTTCCCAATTACAAAAGAAGCCGCGCCAGCTGAAGCTTCATATTCGAATAAACGTCCCGGGCAAGCGTGACGGTTGAGTGCATCACTGCCAATTGCCAACCCGCAACTTGCCATTTTAGACTCTATTAGTCCCATGCAGATTTGAATTGCAGCTGTCCCTG
>LQHI01000039.1 GCA_001515185.1 Hadesarchaea archaeon DG-33
GTATCTTCTATTTCCACTCCGTTTATCTGCACGGTATCATCTCCCCTCTGGGCAGGTACTCGTCCTGCACGGGATAGTTTTCTAAGGCAACCGTATAGTACTTCGAGAAGGCTTCCCTCATCTCGTCGGTCACCTCGCCCCCAGCGTTTACCCAATAAGTTCTTCCTTGGGGGGATTCAACTATCTCCCCATCCTTTACCACGATTTTCCCATCCTTAATCACGTATTTCGCTCTCGAGAAAGAGCGCTTTGTGTCGTCCCCCCTGAACTCGTAAATCGCTACATCGGCATCGGCTCCCACACCTAGGTGTCCCTTTTGCCTGAGTCCCAAGAGCTTGGCAGCGGCTGCCCTCGTTATTATGGCAATTTCGAACAGTGAATATTCCCTATCTATTCCCCCGAGACCAGTTCTGGATGAAGCGGCGCGGTGGACGGACTGCAGCATCTCGTCGCGCGCCCGCTTGCTCATCAGCCAAGAGATGACTTCCGGATAGTGATAGAATGGGCCCCCGTTGGGGTGATCGGTGGTCATGAAGAACTTCCACGGATCTTTAACTAACAGAGCCATCTCCAACCCGATTGCCCACTGAACGGCATTGACGGGGCTCTTAGCCTTGTAAACGTGCGGGACCACCCCAGCGCCCTCCTCCATCTCCACATCCGAATTATACCACTTGTTCCCGGTCATCTTGTAAAGTCTGTGTTGCATTGGGCCGTCGGCCGTCATGGTGGTGGCGTCGTCGAATATGACTTGTCCCATGTCACAAGTCACGTTTTCACGCTGGTTTATTCGCCTCGCGAGCTCGGCCGCCCCGGAGGCTAAGTTCGCCCAACTGTCCCCCGCGTAGGAGTTGAACTGGATGTGAGTAATGTGAATCCTTTCCTTGACCGCATTTATCGATTCTGCGGTCGTTTCGAAATTCCCAGGTACTCCAAGGTTGTTGCAGTGAACGTGGATGGGGTGGGGGAGTTTCAACTCCTCGTTGACCTTCGCTAAACTGGTGAGTATCTCTCTGGGGGTTACTTCGTAATTATCGACTCTATCATCGATGCTTTTTACGTTCCTGCCCCACTTCCAGTTCTCCACTCCACCTGGGTTTACTATCTTTACGACACATCCCCTTGTCGCCTTTAGGAGCCATGCAACGAAGTTCTTGAGCTTTTCAAAGTCCTTCTCCTTGACGTACCTCAACACGAAGTGGTTATTGCCCATGAGTGTGTAACACCCCTTGTCCACGATTGGGATGTCGTTTAGCTCCTCGTGTGTGTGCCTCGCGCCTAAGGGGGGGACGGCGGCTTCCATCAGGGTCGTGTAACCGAGCTTCACGTACCTATACCCGGTCACAAACGTTGTGGGGACAGTGTACCCGACCCCGCCCCTCGTGACCCCCGTCCTCGAAACGGGATCCTTCCTGTGATCCTCAGGTCTGAACAACCTCCCGAGGTTAACCTTGGAACCAGCGATGTGGGTGTGAATCTCCACGCCTCCAGGAAGGACGATCAGCCCGGAGGCATCTATTTCCTTGCCATCAGCTTCCTCGACTATTTTTCCGTCCTTGATGAATAGGTCCTTCTTTTCCCCATTTATCCCGTTCAGGGGGTCGTAGACGGTACCGTTCTTGATGATCAAGCCTTCACCTTCTCGATAATTTTTTTCAAAATTTCTCTGTCGGGTAAGAATTCCGAATCAATTACTTTTCTGAGCCTTAGGGGGATTCCATCCATTCTGTAGGCAGTTCCATCGCACTCAATCCCAGCTATCGCTGAGGGGATTACAATTTTAGCAATTAGGGAAGTAAGACTGATTTTGGGATCGATCACGATCGTTGGAATCTTAGCCAAGTGCTTGGAAGCTTGAGCAGGGAAATGTGCAACAGGGTCTGAGGCTATTATGAGTGCGGCATCACATTCCCCACGGGCCAAGATATCGACCGCAGAGAACTCGCCTGGATTGTAAACCGGGTAACCTTTGGAGAAATTGACCGCATAGGGATAACCAGTGCACCAAGTCATCACGTCATTGGCACCAGACACGTTATAATGACCCCTCATGGGGATTATGGCGAACTTGGTGTGGTCATTCAAATCCCTGACGAGGCGGAGAGCTGCGTTGATGTTCATGTGCTTTCCCCCAGTCATCGTAAGACCTAGGCCGAAGAATATCACCCCAAACTTGCAGCTCTTCATTTTCTCCGCAAGTTGCTTGATGGTTTCAGAAGGTACCCCTGCAACATCCCCCCCATCATATCCCTTGAGCACTGCTCTGAATGCCGAAAGCAACTCGTAGTCTTGACCGGGCTCAACTTTTACAAAAATATTGGCCATCTTCGAGGTCTTAGTTTCCCTCACATCCATGTGCATTATCTCTCGACCTTTCTTTCCACTTTCAGTGTAGAGGCCTCGGGGGGTTATCGAGTATCGCGTTGCGTGCTTGATATGGGCTTCCGCGGGGTTACACCCCCAGAAAATCACCAAGTCGGCCCTGTTCTTGACCTCCCCTAGCGTGCATTTTGCAGCTCCGCAATCTTGGGCTGCTTGGATGGTTGGCCCGTGGCAGACGGAACTCGTGTTATCTATGG
Source organism: Hadesarchaea archaeon DG-33 (assembly GCA_001515185.1). Taxonomy (GTDB): domain Archaea; phylum Hadarchaeota; class Hadarchaeia; order Hadarchaeales; family Hadarchaeaceae; genus DG-33. The sequence goes on from LQHI01000039.1 coordinate 2,580, forward strand.
ATGCCCCAATCAACTCGGCGAGCTCGACAGCCAGTCTCTGGGCGTCAGTCTCGGTCGAGCTTAGGCCGTATATCAATGGAAAATCGGCCTTCTTCAAAACTTCTGCTGCTTCATCCAAAGCTTCTTCTATAGGCACTTCAACGAGTTTTCCGTTTTTCTTTATTCGAGGTTTGGCCCTATCTTTAGCGTGATTCAAAAACTTACTTTTGGAGAATGCGCAAGCATTTTTAACATCAGCTACCCTTCCATTCTCCGTTACGACCTCTATATCATCACAAAGACATCCACAAAGAGGGCACACGATGTTCTTGTAAATCATTTAATCCCTTTTATCTGCGTTATGACATTTGCAATTCTCAATACATCCTTGTCTGTCGTTAAAATCTCCGCCTCAACGCCCTTAGAATCCGGCATCCCGGTTCCTTGGGTATCCGCGCCTATCACCATATTTACCCAGGGGCCGTAGGGCATGAAAGCGATTCCGTGGTCTATTTTCGACTCTTTACATCTGACGACAGCTGAACCGAATTTGGTGTTAACTTCTACATTTTCACCCTCTTTAACACCGATCTCTTTCATATCGTTTTCATTCATCATGATCATGGCGACGTTGTTAGAATATTCCTCAGAAGTTTTGCTTATTTCTAGGCTTGTACCTTGTTCTACTGTCCTTCCACTGATTAAGATCACTTTCATGTAATTCATCTAATCCTTTTTCTGTTTCTAATATCAAACCGAGGTATTTTTAGCTTTTTTGTAAAAACGATTTGTGTAAGTTGTGGGGAAGCTGTAGGCAGAAGATTTAAACAAAAATGGAACATACGCAAACTTGTAGCGACTATGGAAAGGTAAAGTTGATGGATATACCATATGGGGAACTAAAAACGACCGTGGTCGGTAGCTTTCCCTTACAGCACTCTATAGAAAACATGCGTAGGGCGCTTTCAGATCAGATCGAAGCTGGGGTAAATTTTCCCTGTTATGGGCAACTTTTGGACATGAATTTAATGTTTCTAGAACCTTTGGCAAAGGAAAAATGTGGAATCGATATGATCGCTGGGGAGGCGTGGATCACCGGCTTATTAGAGGTTCCCAAGAGACCCATAACCCTCGAGTTTTTGGAATTCGCTCAAGATTACCTAAAAAAGAATCCCTCGAAAGAGGTTGACGGGATTAAAGTACCCATCACAGGACCAATCACCTTATCATCCGTGACGAAGGTTTCCGAAAAACATCATGCGATAGAGTACCCAGATTTTATCCTAGATTTTTCCAATATCGTGGTTGAACTCGCGAAATGGTACGACAAAGCAGGGGCGGGGCTGATAATGATCGATGAACCTTCTTTGGGTTATGCCGCATGGCTTGGAATAGGGCCCGATGTGCTAATCGAAGCGGTTAATAAGCCCATAAAAGCAATAAAGAGTGCTCTACCTTCGTTTCACGTATGCGGTGACATTTCCGCGGTCACGAACATCCTCATCCAATCGGAAGCTCCAATATTAGATCACAGCTTCAAGGACTTTCCAGCCAACTTAGAATTTTATTCCAAGGGCATTTTAGAGAAGGCTGACAAAATGATAGGTTTTGGCTGTGTGAGCTCAACACCGGACCCTCAGCTCCTGTTGGACATTGGCGCTGGGAAGTCGCAATGGGCGGAAGCGGTCGAATCTGTGAATGAGATAGAAAAGTTGATCCTCGAGGGAGGGAGGAGGTTCGGGCTCGAGAGGTTAATCATAGATCCAGATTGCGGATTCAGGGGGATGGAAGAATACTTTAAAGACGACACTGGGCAGAGAATAGCGACCGAAAAGCTGAAAAATATGGTCGAGGCTGCAAGGAGGGCGAGGAAAAATTTGGAAATATCCCAGTAGTTAGCGATTATTTTCAAATGAGCAAGCGTGATATATTGAGAATCCACATCAAAACACCCTCGCGGTTGCATTTCGGGATAATTGATCTCAGCAGAAGCTTAGGTCGCAGTTATGGTTCAGTGGGTTTAGCGATAGAGGGGCTCGGGTATGAAATCCTCGCCGAGAAAGGCGAGGAGCTAAAGGTACTTGGGCCGGAAAAGGATGCGGAGCAAGCAAGAAAGATTGCCGAAAAAGTGACGCAAATTTACAACATTCCACATCAGGTCAAAATAAACATACTCAAGCGCATCCCGATGCATGTAGGGTTAGGCTCCACGACCCAACTGACGCTAGCGGTGGCAACGGCTATCACGAAGCTCTATGGGGTGAAGGCTTCATCCGTTGAGCTTGCGGAGAAAATGGGCAGGGGAAAAAATTCGGGTGTGGGGACCTACGCTTTCATGAATGGTGGTTTCATCGTGGATGGGGGGATCAAGGGAGGGAGATTTCCGCCGCTGATTTTCAGGCATAATTTTCCTGAAGAATGGCATTTCGTAATCGTTACACCGGAGATTGAGAGAGGGCTCGATGAAAAAACTGAGGAGGGACTGTTCAAGCGAATAACAGCTTCTACTGATATTGCCCGGAAGATTTGCCACTCAATCGTTATGAAAATGCTGCCCTCTATTGTGGAACGTGACATAGAGAGTTTTGGAAAGGTTTTAACTGAGGTGCAGAGGCTCGTTGGGGAAGCTTTTTCCCCCTATCAAGGAGGCGTGTTCGGGAGTCAGGTAGCTTCTGATATCGTTAATCGGATGCTGGAGGATGGAGCATATGGAGCTGGACAGAGCTCTTGGGGTCCGACGGTTTATGGGCTGGTTGAGGGTAAGGCTCAGGAGAAGGAACTCGAAGAAAAAATTTTAGATTTCTTAAAAGGTAAAAACTACAAAGCCAGCTTACGGATGGTCGAGCCAAACAATGAAGGGGCTAAGGTGAAAATCGAGGGCTAAAATGGGATTTTCTCTTCCAATTTTTGTTTCACGCTTTTTCCTTTGGGATGATAGATATGGTCCAACGCCGTACCTTTTGCATTTTTGATGCCCATCCACTCGATGAGCCTGGCAAATTTGCCCCCTACCAAACCATCAGCGACCATTGCGTACCCTTGAGCAGATTCTTTGACCCTCCTCGTCCCCTGAAGCCACCCGATCCTCCTCACTGGCGCGAATTTGGCAAGCCTCTCTAGCAGTTCATCCTTAACTTTTTCTATCCTCGTTAACCTGCCTGAAATCAGGATTTCTTTGGGATGGGGAACCGTGACCATCATTGAAGCTACGCTCTTCACTATGCCATCCATCGTTGCTTTCCACGCCACTTCACAGCGTCCATCGATGTCTGCGCATTTGATCAGCTCTTCGGGGGAAAGCTTGCCAGACACGGAAATTCCACCACCCGTGAAAATATCCATTTTTTCCCAGTTTCCGACTAGCTGCGTGAGTTTAGTTCCGCCGATCCCATCGACTATTTTTCCTCCACTTATACCAAGAACTGCGTTATACCCAAAGCCCATCTCAACGAGGATGAAGGAGACCTCGGAGTATGGAATGTTTAGCTTTTTGGCCTGATCATAAACTCCGAGGACGCCAATGCACATCTTGTCAACTGTTCCCATGTCGAGCTTGTTGATTTTTCTGTGCGCAGGGACTGTGGGAAGCTCTATCACGCCTGGGATGTAACAGACCGGCCAACCCCTGCGCTTCATTTCCATTGCTGTTTCGGTCATAGCTGAATAGACCATTATTCCGATATCACCTTTTTTTAAAGCAGCCTCCAAGTCCTCCTCCTTTAGGAGGAGTATGTAAGTAAGATACCAGTTCTTAAGGGTTTGGATGTTCAAATCTCTCAGATAAGTTAGTTCAACGCCGTATCCAGAGGGACCAGCTATCAAATCTAGTGGCATCGCTTTTTCGGTAGCTTCGATCAACAGCTTTGGGTTTTTAGCGATCTCAGAGGTGTCTAAAATCTCCTCAAAGTACACTTCTCCATTTTCCAGCCCACATAAATCGAAACTCTTTGTACCGGGATCTATACCCAAAACCCTAACTTTCATCAATTCACCCTTACGTGAAGTCAATCTGACATTCCATTTTTCTTTGTGTGCACCTTAGAAAAGTTCTTTCTCCTGCAGATAACTCCTGCCAGTTCTCAGAGCAATTTCGGCTTTCTGAAGCTCGCGCCCAACATATGCGGCATGTTCGATATCGCTAATCAAGCCTCTTTCGATGATTTCATCGCATATCTCCTCGGCGGTTTTCCCTCTTATCACGATTTTTGGGTCCCTTCCAGCGTACAGAACGGCGACTATCTCAGATTTGTCAACGAAAATTTTGAAGAAACCCTTTTGATCAAGCTTAAACTCCTTCTTGGCCGATGCATGGATTGTCCTTGCTACCTTCTCGACATTTTTATCGTATAGATCGAAAACTTTTCTTTTTTCTTTCAGAATTAGCAGGTCCAATCCTAAATCCTTGGGGACGGTGGACCTTAGCCTCGATATCGTCATCATCTCCCTCGTCTTCCTGACCTCTGCAACATTTCCCTGCGTTTTGTCGCTCGCTTCCACGGTGAGCACGAAACTTGCCCCAAGTTCGCTTGCAGCTCCAACTAGCAAAGCTGTCATACCCACTGAATCTGCATCGTAAAGCTCAATCACATTTCCTATCCCCATCAGGATCGGGAGTTCTGGGTCAAGTCCCCTCAACTCGTAGAAGGACGACAAGGACTCAACGAATCCCCGGTTAACGGGTTCTAGGATGGGGTCGGCTATCACCCGTTTGTATCCGAGTTTCCCCGATTTTTTCACCAGTTTCATCAAATACTCTACCTTTTCTCTTGGCGCGCGCGGATAATGGCCGCGCTTGGTATTTAATGGGACGAGGACAGCGGGCACTTCAAGATTTTGAAATTCATCAATGGTGGCGCCGTTTATGCTTAGGATCAAATCAATTTCACACTCGATGGCCTTTTTGATTTCAGCTTTGTTCAAAGTGTCGATGCTTATCGGGACATCGA
>LQHI01000040.1 GCA_001515185.1 Hadesarchaea archaeon DG-33
CCATCTCCGGGCTCCGACTCCCATCGCCCGTACCCGTCGTAGGTTTGGTGGTCCGTCACACCACCAACAGCCTGATAGGCCGCAGTCCCATCCTCGGGCGCCGGAGCTTTGAGCGAGGAAGCATTCCAGCGTCCCTCACCTATCGGGGATTATCGCCAGTTTCCCGGCGTTGTCCCCGTCCCAAGGGTAGGTTAACTACGTGTTACTGAGCCGTGTGCGGGGCCACGATCTTGCGACCGCGCCCTCCGCTTGCATGGCTTAGCCGAACCCCAATAGCAGTGACCTCCGGCAGAATCAACCGGAGTTAAATCAGCCACAAAACCTAGAAATTGGCTTAGGTACCGAACCTATCTCGGACCCGAGCTTCTCCAGTAACCTGGCTTGTTCGGATCCACATTGCTGAATCCACACCAAGAATACGGTCTCTCATCACGGGACTATGCGCGCTAGTCCCTTGTTCCGACCGACGCCGTTCACACCACGGTGTGGACGTATTAAATTGTGGCGCTATTCCTACTTAAAAGTTACTCAGGCAATTTAATATTCGAAATGGAAGTTTCATTTACAAACGCGTATTTTCAGTCATCGAAAGGACTAAAAACCTCGGGCGTAAGTTAATGGCGAGGTGGCCCAGATGAGAAGATTGTCCGAGATTTATGGCACGCGCATCTACAGCGACCGAGCGCACTTTGTTGGAACAATTGAAGATGCGATAATCGACGATAAGGAGGGCACGGTGGTGGGATTCGTCTTCGGACACAAGGGAGGAAAAACGATTTCTATCCCCTACAACAGCATCATGGCGATCGGCGATATCGTGCTCGTCTATAGCAAGAAGGCCGAGCAAGCGAGCGCATAGACATGATAGTGGAATTTGGCGGAAAAAGACCCCGCATCCACAAAACTGCTTTCGTCCACCCTACCGCCACGATTATCGGCGATGTAACTTTGGGAGAGCACTCAAGCGTGTGGCCAGGGGCGGTCGTGCGGGCGGATTTTGGACGCATCAGAATCGGCCGATATACGTGCATCCAAGACAACGCCGTCGTGCACCTAGCCGACGTTTACGGGGAGAAGAAGGCGAGGTATTTACCCACCAAGATTGGCAACTATGTCATCATCGGACACAACGCGCTGTTGCACGGGTGTACCGTCGAGGATAACTGCATTGTGGGTGCTGGATCGATTGTCTTCAATGGGGCTAGGGTTGGGAAAGGGTCACTCGTGGGGCTTGGCGCGGTCGTGATTCACGATGTGAAGGTGCCACCGCGCACAATCATGGTTGGAATTCCTGCTAGACCGCTACGAGTGCTCACCGATGATGAATTCAAGCGCATTCGCGTACAAGCGGAAAATTACGCAAAACTCGCGAAAAAATATCGCTGCTGAGCTTTTTCCGCACATTTGTTTTTAAACTCAGAATAATACTCTCTCCTCTGTTGCCTATTTTTTCAAGATTCAGGTAGGGTGCATCACAAGATGACGAGAGTTCTTCGAGCATAAAAGTTTAGGACTCAAGCTTTTTATGCGAGGGAACGGAATTAGCTTGAGGCTGATTTGGTGATCAAGGTAAAAACACAAGTTCAAAATATTGTGCTTTCGGTAACTTATGCAGGAGTTGAGTTCGACCTCGAAAAACTGGCTAAATCTCTGGAAGGGGCACGCTATGACCCAGAAGTTTTCCCAGGGATAGCTTATAAGTCAGGGGACCCGCCCGCATCCTTCTTAATATTCGCGTCTGGCAAGATGAACTGCGTCGGCGCCAAAAGCATGCACGATGCGAAGCTTGCGATAAAGAAGCTGACAACAAAACTCCGAAGGTCCGGCATCAAGGTGAAATCCGAGCCAACGGTCAAAGTTCAAAATATCGTCGCATCTTTCGATTTTGGGCGCGAGTTTGACCTTGAGCGAATCGCACGAACCTTCGAAAACACGGAATATGAACCAGAAGTATTCCCTGGGCTTGTATTTAGACTCAACGAACCCAAAGTAGTGGTGCTCCTCTTCGTGTCTGGGAAAGGTGTCTGCGCTGGCGCAAAGAGCATGAATGATATTAAAACGGCAGCTGAAAAAATAACCAAACTTCTTAAGTGGCGCTGATTGCGAGAATAGCTGACACCTTTTTTTAATTTTTAAATTACGTCTTCTATAAGACTATTCGATGCTATGATGAGAACCATCATCGTACGCTACGCTGAGATAGCGCTGAAGAGCGAGCCTGTACGCAGAAGGTTCGAACGGCAGTTGATCAAGAACATTAAATTGTCCCTTAAAGGTTTAGATTACAAACTCCGAAGAGAACGGGGCCGGATATTTATCGACACCCGCAGGCCAAGCGTCGCGACAAGGCGCCTAGCCAAGATTCCGGGCATAGCCTCTGTTAGTTCATCGCTTAGGACAAACGCGGCCATTGATTCAATCACCTCAGTTGTTGTGTGGAAAGCAAAGAAAATCCTCTCTCCGGGCATGACCTTCGCCATTCGGACCTCGAGGGTTGGAAAACATCCTTTTTACAGCAGAGATGTAAATGTGAATGCCGGTTCTGCTGTACTAGCTGAAGTGAATGGTGCCCTTGTGAATCTCTCGACCCCCGAACGTAGGATATTCGTCGAGATTCGCGGAACTGATGCCTACGTGTTCACAAAAATCGTGAATGGAGTCGGTGGACTACCTGTGGGCACCCAAGGTTGCGTCGTGGCACTTTTCTCGGGCAGCTTGAACAGCTCCGTTTCTTCTTACTTCACGATGAAACGTGGCTGCATGCTCCACCCGATATTTTTTGATTCTCGACCACATGCCGACGGTCAAACACGAAAACTTGCAATCAGTGCCGCGAGAAGGCTTGCTGATTTTTACCCTAAGCTCGAGCTGCGAATCTTCCCTTTTGGCAAAATCCTTCGTGCAATAACCGAAGGAACACAAAAAAACGTGGCGAACTTGCTCTGCAAGCGAGCAATGGTTCGAGCGGCCGGGGTTATCTCCGGACAAGTGGGATGCGCGGCAATCGTGACAGATGAAGATCTGAAACAAATTGCCAAAGAAGGGGTGAAAAACCTCCACGTAATCGACGATGCCTGCGAGTTGCCGATTCTCAGACCCCTTGCAGGAATGCTCAAAGACGATATCGAAAAAATCGCCCATCAGAAGGGAATTTTCTACCCGTCCACGCATGCTGCAAATCCTCCACCATCCCATCCCACCACCCTAAAGCTTGAGAAGGTGCGTGAAATCGAGGAGGGTCTAAACATCAACACTCTCATAGAGTCAGCGCTCCCGAGGGTTAAAATCATCAAGCTGAGGCGAAGCGCGTGGACATAATCGTCCGACCTGCAGCGGGGCTCTCCGGGGAGCTCGAGCCGCAGCCGTCTAAACTGCACACCCAATTCGCCAGCGCGTTAGCTTTGCTCGCGGAGGGTAAGAGCGTAATCGAGCATCCACTCCGCGTGAAGGATTCCTACGTGATGCTGCAAGCCGCTGAGGCAATGGGTGCCACGGTAAAGCGAACCCATGACCGTTGGTCCATTTGGGGTGTTAACGGCAACCTGAAACCCACCCAAAATGTCATTGACGCTAAGAACTCGGGAACCGCGCTAAGTCTGCTTACATCGATTGCAGCCCTAGCGCCCATGATAACTGTGCTTAACGGCGACACGCAACTACGGTCCCGCTCGATGCCCGTGCTGCTGAAATCACTTCACCGCCTAGGCGCAGATGTCCATTCGACAAAAGAAGATAACAGCCCACCCTTCGTCATTTTCGGCGGGAAACTCAAGGGTGGGATGGCGCAACTCGGAGAGGTAAGTCCGCGCTACCTGCCTGCCCTCCTCCTGCCCTGCCCATATGCAGAAAAACGAGTAGAACTCTCCTTCAGACAAATTCAGAAAAATCCCCAGCTTGAGCCCATCCTTGAACTGATGAAAAAGGCCGGTGTGGAGGTTAGTCCAAGGGGGAAGAAGATTCTGATACCGAATCGGCCTTACCATGCGTTCAGCTTTAGAGTGCCACATGAACTCGCAGCGGCGGCGGCTTTCATTGTTGCTGCCGCCATGACAGATTCTAAACTCAAACTTCGCGGCGTGAAAAGCGTGGCTGGCCGGGACGTTGAATTTTTAGAGATCTTGAGAAAGGCGGGTTTGAGGGTGCAGAAATCTAAAAAAAGTTTCGTCGTGGAAGGCAAACAGAAACCTCGCGCTGTCAAACTGAACCTTTCCCGTGTGCCGGAACTTCTGCCGATGATCGCTGTGCTCGCATGTAAGGCCAAGGGTAAAACGCTGCTCTGGAATGCTGGTGAGGCGAGAACCATGAAATCAGATCGTGTTTCAGCCATATCCCGAGAACTGCGTCGGATGGGAGCGCGGGTGCTCGAACGTCACGACGGCTTACTTATCCAAGGGACAACCAAGCTCAAGGGGTGCGAAGTTGATGGATACGAGGATTACGCGATCGTCGCAGCCTTGGTCGTGGCAGGACTCCTCGCCGAAGGTGAAATAAAGATAAAAAATGGGGACGCAGCGCTCAGAACCTCGTGCTCCCGTTTCATCTCAACGTTCCAAGGGTTAGGAGCAGATATCCGCTACTCAGTTTAGCAGGCGAACTTTACGCAAGCTACGGGCACATTTAAACATTATGCGCCGGTGAGCGCCAAGATGAGGCACCAGTAAATGTCCCCATAGAAAATCGCGGTGGCCACTCCCAGCCCGAGTGCGGGGGCAAATGGTATGCCCTTCTTGAGTTTTATATAGTTCTTCAGCTTACGCTCGCGGACGAGGCGCTTAAGCGCCCCGACTTGGTAGCGCGTGAGACCAGCCGCACGCCTAGGATTGGCGTAGAGACGATCGTAATGTAATTTCCTAAATTTTGAACTCCAACGTCTGACCTTTCCATCTTTCTCGTAAATCGTCACGGCTGGAATCATGCCCTCTTTGAGTTCCGTGATCTTGACTTGCTCATAGAGCATGCCTCGCCCGCGAATGCGACAGATCACCGCGTAGACGAGCAGGATTGGCAGGATGGCGATGATTGAGTTAAACAAAATCGTGATGGGGAATGGATATGGCACGTTTTCGACATAGGGTGCGGAATAAAATGGCAGCAGAGCTCCTAAAGCCGTGAAGAGTTTTACATCGCCCCCCGCCCAGCCACCCATGAACCACATTACGTAACCGATCGCAAAGGCTATTGTCGCACCGAGCGCCCCGGAGATAGCCGTCCAGAGGTTCGGGCGCCAAATACCGAGGAGCACGTAAAAAACGATGCCGACCCCTATGAGCGGAAATGTGAGCCGGTTGGGGATGATCCGCTTCCGTAGGTCCGTGTAGTTGGCTATGCAGACCGCTACGAGAGCGATTACAGCTGGTATGAACCCGAGCTCGAACACTCAATCACCCTACCTCACTTTTGTTTGATAAATAAGAACTTTTTCACCCCCAATTACAAAATACTCGACTAGCAAAACTACGCGGAGACCTCGGGGTTAAACTTATAAGTGAAAAGCAATCTCAAGGATTCAATAGGTGGTAGAATGAGCACACTAGGAGGTAGGGCTGTTCTCGTGCTGCCTGAGGGCGCACGAAGAGTAGTTGGCCGTGATGCCCAGCGCATGAACATTATGGCGGCCCGCGTGATAACTGAAGCGGTCCGCACGACGCTTGGACCGCGGGGTATGGACAAAATGTTAGTTGATAGTTTGGGCGATGTTGTTATTACAAACGACGGTGTTACAATTCTTAAGGAAATGGAAGTCGAACATCCGGCAGCGAAAATGGTTGTCGAAGTGGCGAAGACGCAGGACGATGAAGTTGGGGATGGAACAACCACAGCTGTGATAATTGCTGGCGAACTCTTGCACGAAGCAGAGCGCTTACTCGACCAAGCCATCCACCCGACGGTAATTGCCTCCGGCTATCGAATGGCCGCCGAGAA
>LQHI01000041.1 GCA_001515185.1 Hadesarchaea archaeon DG-33
CCGTAGACATCGTCACGCAAGCGGTCACCCACATGAACAGCATCTTTGGCCTTAACCCCTAGCTGAGAAAGAGCGTGTAGAAATATCTTTGGATGGGGTTTTCTCACGTCAACCTCGTCGGAGAAGCTCGTGGTGTCAAAATATTCTAGTATCCCATGTTTAGCCAAGACGATTCTGAGGACTCTGCTTGGCGTCCTAGCAACGTTGGATATTATCCCCAATTTTATGCCATCATCCTTCAATTGGCTGAGACATCCACGCGCATTTTTTGCACAAGTGGGCAACTTCTCAAGCGAGACCTCGGCATAGAGTTTCACGAGTTCCTTAACCCACGGCCCCTGAACTTTAACGTTGAGAAGCCTCAGGAAGAGCCCCACTTGATCTGTGACTGTTATCTCACTCATCGATTCAAAATGCTGCCTCGAAGAACTCGTGCAGCTAATTGGCAAGAGGACCTCCTCCCCTCTAATTTTTCGCTCCAAAATGTCGTAGGCTTTGCTAATCTCGCTCATGTTGTAGTTATATCCAAGTGTTCTCAGTACTTTGAACATGCTCCTTTTTCTAGCCTCTCGCCAGTACTCGCTCATCTCGGCTGTATAACCAAGCAGGGTGCCCCACACATCAAAGGTAACTGCGCGTATCACGTCATTCCGATCCTGACATATACTTTAAAAGATAACGAGCACATGGAAATATTAATCCTTTTCGCAACCAAGAGGCAAATGAAAGAAACGAACCTAAAGCCAGAAATCTTATGGTACAGCAAGGATAAAATTGGTATGAAAATTGTGAAGGGAAGTGCTGTCTATGCCGCGCGTCATCGGGCCCCTGCCGCGATTTGCCGAGGTTCATGTTCGCAGAGCGCTTGAACTCATAGCGAAGCACAAAAGAATTGGTCGTAAACAGCTTGCCGGAGAGCTTGGGGTGGGCGAAGGCAGCATGCGCACGATCCTTAACCAACTGAAGAAGCAGGACGAGTTTGTACAGGTCGATACAGGCGACCTAACCGTGGGAAAGATTGATGTCGCTACAATCGTTCGCGGCGCGGCGAAAAAAATCAAGCGGGGCATCGAACAACGAGATGAAGCCATAAAAGTCGGCGCGCAAGGGGCGACAGTGCTCGTATTCAAAAGAGGTAAACTTCAGTTTCCGGATGAATTCATCAAGATGGGGAAGAAAAATAGCGAAACCATTATTAAAACATTCAAGCCTCGCGAAGGAGATGTAATCATAATCAGTACTGCCGATGACGTCTTAAGTGCGGAAACTGGGGCGAGGGCGGCGGCACGAACTCTTGTCAAATCATGCTAAATTTAATTCGATGTTCTCGCCGCCCTTAAGCTGATACTTGTCCATGCCTACCTCAGGCGATTCGCCATTAACTATGTACAATAACCACTGGTCGCTGACCGATTTGATTGCAGGGCCCAACGAGTAAATCTCCGTTTTTATTTGTATAACATTCGCCACCGCATCCAACACCGTCATGCCAGATTTCAGGTCGACGCTTATGTACTCCGCCTGACCTGGGGCCTTTACGTTAACCGTGATGTTTTCGCCAATAGCGTGCTGCTCTGCCAGCCTTTCGGACCCTCCTGCAAGCATGTACCCACCGCCAAAACAGACAAAGCCTACCACAACGACGAGTGCCGCGATTTGGGCTACCGGTCTTTTCTCCATCTTCTCACCTCCTTACCGTTCGACGCGTGCACGGACTCCCGCTTTTGCTGTCACCGCTACTGGGACTGAAATTTTGACCCTCGCCAACATCTTGCCCAGCCCAACGAGTGGTGGGACGAAGACGAGAGAAGTGAGATGGTAGAGCGTAAAAGGGATCTGACCAAGAAAAGCCACCCAAAGTGATACACCAGTGGTAAGCGTGTGCCCTATGAGCCCAGTCCACACGTCAAATAAGATGATGGCAACCACTGCGGTGAGCATTGCGCGCCCCAGCAGGGTTTTGAATTTGTCAAACATCGAAAGTTTGTTACGCATCCCAAGAAGCCAACAAATGATAAAACCTGACCACGTAAAGACGTAGACGCTTCTGAAGCCCCAGAAGCCGATGTCTATGAAGAAGACGCTAGCAAGCGCGATCACTCCGAAGTACCGCGTCAAGAACCGCCAAGAACCTCTACTACCAACCGAGAGTGAGAAGCAGCCAACGACGACCAGCGTTGGGATTATCAGCTCGAAGTTCGGAAAGGTAACGCCACCGAGGTACAACAATTTGCTCAAAGCGATGAACAATACCCCAAACAGGATGAATAGCTTGATGCGCCTAGCCAAAACCCGCTCTGGCGCCCCAACCCCCCATAGCTTGGCCATTCCTCTTTTCCACCCACGAAGGATTTGGGCTCTGAAAATGCTGATTAAGTATAGAGCCAGTAAGCCGAACGCAAAGACGCCGAGGGCAAACATTATTTCCTCAAGCACGCTGTTCCCCCTTAGTTGGATTATCCATCCAACATAAAAACCTTGCTGGCCCGCTCACGTTTGCAATAATTAAAGGGGTGTGTTGATCAACGGGGTTTTACCGCTATAAACTAAAGTGTTAATCAGACTACGCTTTTCTCTGCTTGATCCTGCGGAGCTTCCGCCGCATGCGCTTACGTACCCACTTCCAGCGCATATGGCCCTTCTTCTTCCACTTTCGAGGTCGCTTCCCCATGATTCACCACCTGCTCTGGTATCGTAGAGACTAAAAACTTTAACTTTATTCTTTATTTACTATTAGCAAGGCTTGTCAGTTCAATCTTGCACAAAAAGTTCTCACGATTGATTAAAAAATGGTTCATCGGATAGCACAATTTTTCCAGAATAAACAGTTAACGTGGCATTTAAAGTTGTACTCCACTATGTTAATGATAAATTGGCTCTACTTCCAAAAAAGCACCACCGTATACTTTAAAAGAGGTACAAATCACATTTGCATGGAGGGTTGAACCTGGCAAGGGAAAAAGCGGTTAAAAGAATTGCCCTAATCGGTCCAGCAGCATTCTATATAGGATTAATAATAGCTTTAGTTGCAGCGTTCATGTCACCGTCGGATTGGCTTTTTGTGGTGCTTGCGGTTTTGGGAGTAGTCGTCGGACTCCTCAACATAACGGCCCGCGAGAGTAGTCCCTTCCTGCTGGCCACTATTGCTTTCGTCGTTACCGTTCTAGGCATGCAGATGCTGATACCAGAAACTGGAGTCAGCATACCGATGGAGCTCACTCAGCTAGCAGCAAACATAACGACGCTTGTAGGCGCAGCTGCGCTGATCATTGCACTGAGGGCAATCTACGAAGCTGCGAAGGGCGGGTAAACTCTGCCCTTCCTTTTTCTTTTTTTAAACCAGCTCCAGATTTTTATGTTGTGCCTCTAGCACGAAGAACTCCTAGTTGACGTTTTGTGAAAATAAATTTGTTTTGAGCGCACTTTACGGTGGCTTTACTCCTTTTTTAGTTTTTTTCGGAGCATGTACTTTAACCCTATTGGAGTTATGAGGGTGGTTGCAAATGCCGTGAAAACGAGCAAGGACACGTGAACATCGGCAAGGAGCCCAATCTCAAGACCAACCATTGCCAAGATGAGTTCCACCGTTCCACGCCCGTTCATCCCTATGCCGATGGTGAGTGCTTCTCTTTTTTTCAAACCGGTGAGATATGCTCCGCCGCCCGCCCCTATCACCTTTCCAGCTATCGCCGCCATGATGAGCACTATCAGGAACAGAGTGTGTGTTTCGAACACGCCAAAGCTCACGTGAAAAGCCACGCTTACGATAAATATGGGCCCCAGAAATCCGTGACTGAGGGTCTGAAAGCGCCTGCTCAAGTCCCGAAATGCTCCGCCCACGAACTCCTCCCGCACAAACAAGCCTGCTAGATATGCACCGATAATGAAGTGCAGCCCCATTATCTGTCCGATGCCCGCGATGAGCAGACCCATGACGAGGGCAAACGTAAAACCTCTAGCCCCTGGGTGGACGAATAACTTTCTAACTCGTGGATAGACACGATAGCCGATAAACAGTGCGATTCCGAAGAATGCCACTACCAACACCATTGTATACAACACGTCCAAAGGACCCACTATTCCCACTGTTATCGCCTTGATGACTACAGCGAGGATGATGAACGTGAAAATATTGTCAACCATCGCTCCGCCCATCATCGTATACCCCACTTTAGACCTGAGGATACCCAAGTCATCGAGTATCCTCACTTTAGTAACAAGAGAAGTGCCCGAGATGGCGAGTCCCATGATGAGCGCTATCCAAAAATCGTGCGTAAAAAACCAGGTGACGAGCCACCCGAAAAGTAGAGGCATGAGGGTGCCCGCTATCCCCACTCCAAAAAAAGTCTTTACCCTCTTTCCCAACTTTTTTGGATCGGTTATTAGCCCTGCGTAGAACATCAGGAAAAACATCCCTAACGTGGCAAGGATATCCAAAGCTGGGGTCCATACAAAAATAGCTCCTGGGGGTCCAACAAGGCCCAACAGCGACGGACCGATGACCAATCCCGCTATGAGTTCCCCCAAAATAAGAGGTTGACCAAACTTTTCAAAAAATAGCCCAACACCCCACACCACGGCCAAAATAAAGAGAATCGTAAAAATTATTTCCATTTATTCCCCGCCAACTTTTTTACCCCGATATTTTTCGTGGATTTAGCATAAATCACTTTGCACAAAAGCATGAACTTTCTCTTTACTAAAATCACGACCGACTTTGTAACCTACTATCGAGCGGGTTTACCTCGGTTCATGACGAGCTCGCCGTCCACGAAAACTTGCCCGCGCCGCATGTCTTTGATGATGTCGAGATGGCTGGAAGCTCGATTTTTACCGTGGTAGGCTCCGCGATTGTTGCCTATAGCGATGTGAATCGTGCCAAAAATCTTCTCGTCGATGATTATGCTGCCCCCCGTGTAAGCCGCACCAGGATTTGTGCCTATACCAAACTCCCCGATGCGGTCCTTTTCGCCCGTGTTCGCCTTGAGGAATTTGGTGAAGTTCTCCCTGCCGCGTACCGCTTCGTAACTCACTACCTTGCCCCTCCTGAACTTGAGCTCTAGCCCGTCAAGTTTTCCGAATCCTGGAATTGCGACCTTTTCAAACAATATTTTTCCATCCGCACTCGTCTCAAGCGGTGCAATGAAAACCTCACCTGCTGGGATGTTCACTCCAACGTCACCGCGCGCAATGTCTTCGTTAGAAAGTATTCCATCGTCGACCAGCACTGGGCGGCCTTTTATTCGGAAAGTCAAATCCGTACCACCTGTCGCGGTTATTCGAACTTCATTTTTTTCCGCGAGCGCATCATGATAAAATTTGCAAAGTTTGATGAGTTCAGGCGTAAAAGTTTTCCGAATGCTGTCGAAAAAAATCCTCCTAAACTTCTTGACCGCGCAACCGTAAGCTCGAGCTGCCCCTGGGACGGGCCAGCCGAAGTATGCCCACCGGGTCTTCCTCCCATCAGTAATCTCGTGAAGTTTTTCCCGAACAGGTGCCGTGAGTTTTACTTTCGCCGCGAGGCCCATCGCCCAGTTTGGCTTGTCCTCTTCTCCGATGAAAATTAACGTATCCGCTCGCTTCGCTATCACCTCCGCGAACGGGCTCATCTCACGCAGGGATTTTTCGGGGGACAGCGTGTATTTTATCTTCGCTCTCTCGGATGAGTAGCCGAGCAAGAGCGTGTGCGCGCCCACCCGCCAGCACTCCTCTTCAACTTTAAGGGCAAATTTTTCACAGCTTGAGTCAATGCGGTTGTAAACTATCCTTACGGCATCATACTTGCCATTACGCTTTTTCCCTATCCTCATCGAGCGCCTTACAAACTTCCTTGCCAAACTCCCCATTTCCATATCCGATAGTTCCCCAGACATTTAGGCGCCTATTTAATTCTTGATTTCTAAGACTTAAATTCTCAACTTAGAACGGGGCCGAGCGAGAAATCACGCGCGCTTCAGTCGTGAGAAGCGTCATCGGATGTAGCTGACCTCTTCCTCGATGCCACTCGGCAGCCTGAGCCTAGGCGGCTTGAACCTGGGCAAAGTCGCCGCGTGCTTGTGGAGCTCTTCCAAATCCAGCTTGAACCCCAGCACATCGCTCAAAGCTCGGAGAACAGATTCCGCCGCCGCGACATCGAGCAGCCCTCCTCGGGTGGCGCCTAGCAGGCAAAATCCGCGCATGCCCCGCGCCGCAGCCAACCCAGGAAGCAGGCCATTCATCCCCACTATCATCCCACTATCGAGAAGTTTCACCCCGTGCTCGCGGAGAATCTTAACCATTTCAACATCCGACGCCGCCCCGACCACCTTCGCCTTCAACTCATTAGGGGAAAGAACATACGCAGCCATTGTAATCACAGTATCCGCGTCATGCTGCGCCGCTAGATCTAAAATCTCACCCGTGAGTCGGTACTGCCCCGCTGGCGAGGCCGCCTGGGCATCAGCGGTAGCGAGCAAGAGATCACGCTTTAACCCATCTGGCTTGCAGTAGGAGAGATCTACCTTCAACGTCTTAACCGAGCCATCGTCCCGGACGACCCACTCTGGGAAGTGCTCGGAATATAACTCAACAAATTTTTTTGCTCGAAGCTGGTGGATCAAATACTCGACTGCCAGCTTGCCTATGTGAGCTATCCCCGGTAAGCCTGCAACGAGCACTGGTTTCTTGAACCTCGGGCGCTTCAAGTAGTTCACTCGTACGGGCATGGTTAGGTGTATGGGGGCTTCGCATTTAAATTTCATGGAGAGAATTGGATTCGATTGCATGGAGCCAGTACCCGTGGGGAACGGCGAAATTCGAGTGTTGCCGCTTGCCTTCGAGAGCTTTGGTGTCCGGAGCATGGCCACGCTCGTTGAAACCGATGATGTCAAACTCGTTGTCGACCCCGGCTCTGCGCTCGGGCCGCGTTTCAAATTAAGCCCCCACGAGCGCGAGTACATGGCGCTTGCTCAGTCACGACAAGTCATCATTGACGCCGCGCGGGACGCCGATGTGCTGACGATAAGCCACTACCACTTCGACCACTACGTCCCCAGCTTTGAGGATTGGCTCTGGACATGGAGCTCGCCCGAACTCGCCGAGCGACTTTATCGAGGAAAGCTCATCTTTGTGAAAGATATCAGCTCGAACATCAACCTAAGCCAACGAAAGCGGGGCTACATGTTCCAGAAGTTAAATTCAAATCTCGCTAAAAATATCCGCGTCGCTGACGGTAAGAGCTTCAAATTTGGCCGCACCACTCTCAAGTTCTCAAAACCGGTTTTTCACGGCACGCGCGGTTCACAACTTGGGTATGTACTCATGTTGACGATTCAGACGCCAAGCTGCTCGCTCGTGCACGCATCAGATGTGCAAGGCCCAATCGACGAAACTACGCTCACGCTCATCATGAAACAGAAACCGGATGCGCTCCTGATTGGAGGCCCTCCCATCTACCTGAAAGGATTCAAGATAGATGAAGAGAGCCTCGTGAAAGCTTGTAACAACATGATCAAAATCGCGGGCGAAGTACCACTAAGCGTTGTAGACCATCACCTCCTGCGAAGTTTGGAGTACCGAGAATATCTGAAGCCCGTTCAAGCCGAGGCCGAGCAAAGTGGACATCGGATACTCTCGGCTTCTGAACTCATCGGCCGAGAGCCGGAGCTGCTCGAAGCGCGTCGAAAGGAGTTGCACCAACAGAAACCAGTGGGGCGAGAGTGGTACGAAAACCTCGAGCGGGGCGAATTCAGATCAGGCTTACAAGAGTAACTACATCCGCTCTGGAGCCACTATCCCTATCAAATCGAGCGTGTTGTGCAATACTATTCGAATGCAATTCACCAATCGTAGACGTGCAGCTTTAAGTTCAGAAGTCTCAGCCTCGATCACCGGCGCTGCCTCATAAAACGTGTTGAACGCCAGTGCTAACTTGGCTGCGTAGAGCGCGGGCAAATTCGGCTGCAGCTTCCCGCCTGATTCAATGACAATTTCCGGAAACTTCGCAAGCAGCTTAATCAGATGCTGTTCTTGGGGTAACTTGAAGACATCATTCGGGTGCTTCCCACCCTGACGCTTCGCCTTCCGTAGGATACTACAAGCTCGAGCATGGGAATATTGCACCGCGGGGCCGCTGTTTCGATCAAAGTTGAGTGCTTCCTCCCACTTGAACGTGATGCGCTTCTCGGGCGCGGTACAAATCAACGAGTATCGAATCGCCCCCACACCTACAAACTCAGCTGCAGCACGCTTGAATCGCTCGCTCGCCTTGGGGGCATGTTCCTCGACCACCACGTAGGCGCGGGCTACCGCCTCCTCGATGACATCATCAACGGAAAACCCAACCCAAGTGCCCTTGCGTCCGGAAAACCTGCCACTCGGAAGCCAGACGTGTTCGTAGGCGAGGTGGTACGAGTTCTTGTGTTCCTGCTCCAGCCCGAGTGCCTTTATGGCGGTGAACACAACTTGCTGTGGAAACCGCTGCTCCGCTCCAACTACGTTAATCACTTTATCGGCTTGGCCAAACTTCCTGCCCGACCTGCCCCGCTGAACGGTCGTGTATGTTTTGGTGCCATCCGGGCGCTTGGAGTGTAATTTGAAAAGCAGCCCTGCCTTCGCCCGCCCGAACTTCCAGAGCTGATAGGCAATGTCGCGCGCTGTATAAACGGCGGTACCGTCAGAGCGCACAAGCACCTTATCCCCGATTCCAAAATCTGCCAGCCTCAAGACCAGCGTTCCAGCCTTATCGCCCGTGCCTTCGACCACATAAGGGGTTGCTCGCAGTCGCTCAAGTGTTTCTTTAAGCATTCCTGACCGCGCAATATCACTTTCCCATGTTAGCAAATCATAGCTTACACCAAGTCGATCGGTTGTCTTGAGGTTAGCTTCGACGCAGCGCTCAGCAAGTCGTCTCGCCCTGTGAACGGTGGGACCCTTGCCGCGCTCGAGCTGGGTGAGCACTTTCCGCACTTGCTGCTCAAATTTAGACTCCTTACCGAGGCGCTTGTGCATGTCCGCGTAAATCAACCCCAAAACATGATCAAACTTCGCACGAGGCTTTCTCTTAGTCAGCCGGTATGCGAGCAGAGTCTCCGCTACCTGTCGCCCCATGTCGTCGATGTAATTCTGCACCTCGACCTCGTGGCCTAATGCGTGCAGGATTCGCGCCATGGTGTCGCCGATAACCGCGTTCCTGCCGTGACCGATGTGAAGCGGCTTCGTGGGGTTTACGCTCGTGTGCTCGATGACGACTTTCTTGCACTTTCCTAGCTCAAACCAACCATACTTGGCTTCAGCCCGCTCGATTGCCCTTAGCGTGAGTTCGGTAAGTTTAGGAACATCGACGAAAAAGTTCACATAGCTGTCCACGACCTCCACCCGCGCGATCAGACCTGCGGGTTTTATCGCCTTTCCCAGCTCCTCCGCGAGCCACATGGGGGACTTATGAAGCGTCTTCGCGAGCTCGAAGCAAAGTCTCGTGGCTAGGTCACCAAGCTTCGGGTCGGGGGGCTCCTCTAATGTCTGCTCCAACCTTACAGACAACTTCCAATCGAGCTTGGAAAGCGCTGTCTCTAGCGCATCGCATACGTCGCGCTTAAACCCGCTCCACGGGCTGGCAGCCATGATAATCCAAATCTCCATTGTCAACGGAGCTCAATAAAGTTTTTATGACTATAGATAACTAATCAGCGCTCTCGCCTAGCCAACCCTTATCCACTATGGCCTTATGCAAGCTTTCGTCTAACTACTACCAAAACTGCTGCGATTGCTACTATAACTATCCCCACGATGGCTCCGATGAGTACTATATCGATGCCCTCCGCACCTATTCCTGCTATAGCATCTCGGGCCTCTTGCTCTGTAACCGAGCTAAGGGCGATTGTTTCTTCCCCTCCCATGAACTCCCCAAAAAGAGGGATGTCCTCCTCTGATCCGAAACTCGCGCTACTCAGTGCCTCACAAAAAGGTAATTCCGCCGCCACGACGAAACCACTATCTGGCGAGTAGTACAGCACACTAGCTGGCATAAACGGACATGCTTGGGCCATGCCCGTTCCCGAAACCACGAGTTCATAGCATGTCGAGGCGAGGGGTATATCCACCGTCCTTGGACAACTAACTGAGAGCGATACATTAACTGTCTGATCTAGTGATTCGCTGATTGGTTCGCTAAAGCTCTGCTCCCCTCCATCCACCACCATTTTGAAACTCATACTGCCGCTCATGCTGCCCGTTACCGTGGCAACGGACTCTGCGGTCCAACTTTCGCCAACCGTTATTGGAAAATCGAAGATTTCCAACGACGGATTGAAAGTGATACTCATGTTACCACTCGCGTCCAACGATCCGTTGAGACCCACAGCTTGGCCCCCGCCTGTAACGCTGCCCGAGAAATCCATGTCAATATCCAACGTTTCATCTGCTCGAGCTACCGCTAGCTCATTCTTTGTGTAGTAAACGGTTCCATCCAATTTTGTTGTCATCGTTAGCTGCATGAAACCGGAGACTTGCTGTCCTGCAGAGACCCCACTGATATCAATGTCCATAATCGTGTCTAACCCTCCAGTCACGTCCACCCTATATTCCTGACCCTCAATCGCTCCGACCTTGTAAATTACGTAATAACTGCCACTCCCAGTCACATCTACTGTCATGTCCATGATTGTGTAAGTGAATGTTAGGTCAATGTCAGGTTTACCAATCGCCCAAGTGAGACCAACGTCCCAAGTGGGCAGCTCGGCTTGCTGTGCCATTCCCGTCTGCACTGTCATTAGGAGCAAAAAGCACGCAAAAATGCCTGTAAGAAACACTCTCAAGTTTTCCACGTTATTTAAATTTAG
This sequence comes from Hadesarchaea archaeon DG-33, assembly GCA_001515185.1. Taxonomy (GTDB): domain Archaea; phylum Hadarchaeota; class Hadarchaeia; order Hadarchaeales; family Hadarchaeaceae; genus DG-33. Next base: position 10,818 of record LQHI01000041.1, read on the forward strand.
TTTTAAAAATCTATAAAACTGCCGCTACAAGCGACACCCCTTATGTTAATTAAATAGAATAGTTGAATGGTCGATGAACTTGGCACTGCTCCAAATCGGCATTGACGACACGGACTCTAAGCAGGGCATGTGCACAACCTACGTCGGAGCTGTGGCTATAGACCGCCTAAAAGCACAAGGTATCAAACTCGAGGGATACCCCAAATTGATCCGACTCAACCCAAATTGGAAATTAAAAACGAGAGGAAATTGCGCTATCGCTTTTACAGTTAAGGTACAAAAGCATCAAATCCCAGCCGTCAAAGAAATAATTCTTCACACCGTTGAAGAGCTGGCCGAACTACACATCGAAACCACAAACCCTGGCGTCGCGTTTTATGAAAGTGAAAGGGTTCCCACAAAGCTAAGGAAATTCTCAAAGAAGGTTGTGCAAGATATCGCAACGATTGACGAAGCTGAAGCCTTGGCGATGGAAATTGGCGCGGAAGTGCACAAGTTCAAGCTCGGACGTGGAATCATCGGCGCGTTAGCTGCGATAGGCAATCCCCTCGAGCGCGACTGGACTTTTGAGCTCATCGCATATCGCACGCCGGAAAATCGAGGGACCTCAAGAAAAGTCGATGCCGCCTCAGTTGTTAGGATGAACGACCAAACTTTTCCAAACACATTCGACAATTTGGACCCCTTCACCGGAGAAATCCGCATCACCCCACACACACCCTGCCCAATTCTCTACGGCATTCGCGGAGAAAACGCTAAAACCACGCTAAAATCTCATAAACTCGTGAAAGCTTTGGAGCCCATCGAGCGCCTCATCATTTACAAGACGAACCAAGGCACGGATGAACACATCAGGCGCGCGAAAATCGCGGAGGTCAAACCCTATTGGTCGGTAATTGTCAAAGGTAAGGTTTCAAGCATGCCCCAAATCATTCCGGGGGGGCATGTTATTTTCAGCATGCGGGATAAAACTGGAGAAATCGACTGCGCTGCCTACGAGCCCACCCGCCAGTTTCGCGACGTTGCAAAGAAGCTTGTGGTCGGGGACAAAGTTGTTGCCTATGGTGGGGTTAAAGAGAAGCCCGAGCTACCCCTTACCATCAATTTGGAAAAACTTTCGATCCTAAAGCTTGTGCCTGTGCTACGAAAAGTTAATCCGATGTGCCCACGCTGCGGCAAGCGGATGAAGTCTGAAGGGAAGGGTAAAGGATATTCGTGCAAACGGTGCAAGATTAGGGTGCCGGTCAGCGCGGCAAAAATCTTGGAGGTAAAGAGGGAGATCGGAGTGGGTGCTTTCGAAGTTCCACCACGTGCTCGTAGGCATTTAGCTCGGCCCCTCGTGCGGGTTGCATATCCAAGGAGAGAATATTGATGGAAAAACGCGTCAAGCACATCGAGCTCAAGCCCGAGATGCGGGTCGACGAACTCGTGGAGGAGATGAGCAAATCGGGCGTCTTCAGTGCAGGGAGGGTCGCAAAGGCTGTTGAAATTTATCACGAAATGCTCAAGGCTGGGTCGACAATTTTCATGGGTGTTGGTGGGGCGATGGTTCCTGGGGGTCTTCGCCGAGTTCTGACGCAGGCAATAAATGAAGAACTTGTCAACGTCATAGTCACAACGGGCGCGAACGTAACCCATGATCTCATCGAGGCATTCGGTGGCTACCATGCGCGGGGCGAGGCCCTAGTGGATGACGCCGAGTTGCGCGAGCGAGGCGTAAGCCGCATCTTCGATGTCTATGTCCCGCAGCAAATTTTCGAACTCTTCGAGGACCAGATACAACCAATGTTCGCTGAAGTCACGAAAAAGGGAGCGAGAATTTCATCAGCTGAACTCCTCCGCAGAATCGGATCACACCTCGAGGATGAAAATTCCTTCGTGAAAGCCGCTGCAACCAAAAATGTGCCTGTCTTCTGCCCGGCGATAGCGGACTCGATCCTCGGGCTTCAGGCGTGGCTTTACTCACAGGAACACGAGCTGAACATCGATTGCCTGCGCGATGTGCAGGAGATGGTCGAGTTGGCAAGCAACGCGAAGGAACCTGGGGCGGTGTTGCTAGGCGGGGGTGTCCCAAAGAACTTCATCTTCCAGAGCATGCTACTCACGCCTAAATCTTTCAAATACGCAATTCAGGTCACGATGGATCGTCCTGAGCCCGGAGGGTTAAGTGGAGCAACCCTAGAAGAAGCAAAATCATGGGGCAAAGTTACGCCAGATGCAAAACTCGTTACTGTGATCGGCGACGTGACAGTTATCCTCCCCCTGCTAGTCGCTTCGGTGCTCAGGAGACTCAAGTGATGATCATCGGGCTCGACCTCGCCGGCGTTCCGAAGAACCCTAGCGGTTTTGCACGACTTTCAAACAGCAAATTTCAGACTAGCTTGATTTACTCTGACGATGAAATCTTGGAGCAATGTACGCGCTCGGATGTCAAGCTGGTTGCGATCGATGCCCCACTTAGTCTGCCTCAGCAGGGAAACTTGCGGCGAGCCGACGCGCTGCTCATCCAGCGCGGTTTCAGGGTTCTCCCCCCAACGTTTGGCGGCATGCGCTCGCTCACGGAGAGGGGGATGCGTTTTGCGAATGAACTTCGGGCGAAAAATCTTTCGGTGATCGAGATACACCCACGAACTTCAGGAATGATTCTCTTCAAAACCTCCGATCGGCAGCAGTGGGTCGCCAAGTTAAAGGGAAAAGGATTTCACCTGAGAAAAAACGTTAGCGAACACGAAATTGACGCGGCTCTAGCTGCGCTGACTGGTGCGCTCCATCTCAAAGGAAAAACTGAGGAAGTCGGCGAAGCCAGCGAAGGAACGATAATCATCCCTCGTGGAGAGTTATGAGTTCTCGGACTCGCGCCGCGTTTTTAGAAATGGAAGAAATTGCAAACCCCGTTATATCACCAATTTTTTTGAGAGGAACTTTTTCACCACTTGCCTCTGCTGCAAGGTAAAGTACGGCCGCTGAGAGTGAAAGTGGATGCCTCGTCTGTTTGAATTTTTTGGGCAACGCGCGATAAAGCTCGTGAGCGTGCTTGATTATATGTGTAGAAAATCCTAGCTGAACGGCGAAACGGTTGATGTAATCGTCGGTTGAAATGCGGAACAACTTAAGCTTCAACTTTTGAGTGAAAAATTTTGTGAGCCGACGAAGATTACGTAAAGCCTCATAATTTCCTATACCCAAACGAGCTGTAAGCGTGCGAGAAATTTCACCCTCTGTGCGCGGTAAACCCCGCAGCCTGCATGTAATAAATGTAAGCGCAGCGAGAACTTGGTGAGTTCCCCTGCCCCCGGTCAACCTCGCTGCCCTAGCCCTCCGATAAAGTACGCTTATCTCGGCTTTGATCCCCTTGGGCAGCGACAAATCCTCACAGAGCTTGTCCAACTCTATTAGGGCCTCGCGCAGGCTCCGCTCCTCCCAAGTGCTTGCGCGCGAGCGCTGCTGCCAGAGCTGCATCCGCCTCAGTCTGGCGCGCCAGCTTGGGGGTAAATCCTTCGAAACACTGAACTTGCTCCCCAACCCAAAATCATGCTGCGTCACGTCTATGCCCGCCGTCACGTCCGCGCGCTCCAATTCCTCCCCCGGCCTCCTGCGCCACTCCGGCTTGAGTTCGAGCGAGTGTTCCATGAGCACGAGGCCACAACGTGTGCAGACGTATTCCCCTCTAAGCGTGTCGTGTAGTACCGCTGAACTGCTGCATGAAGGGCAGCGCATCTAAAAAACCTCAGACCGCACTACTTCAGAGCAAGCGTTTTCTCAATCGTTTCTCGTCCAAAGATTCGGGAAATCTTCTCATCCTTCAGCAGCGCTTCAAGCGGGCCCTTAAGCCTGAACCCTGTGAACACATCGATGAAGGCCTGTTGGAGCTTGGGCTTGTCCTCCAGCGCACCCAGCAGCGCATCCATCCGCTGGTCCTGTGAAACACTCAGTGAGGAGTGTAGGAGTTGCCCTGCCCTCAGCTCGGCATCAAACTCGGCTCGCCATTGCCGTTCGTAATCGGCCAGCCCTCCCATCGAAACATCGCCCTCGGTAATCGCGTCAATCGCTACCTTGCCGGCGATCTCCCCGCAGCGCAGCGCGTAACGAAGCCCTTGTCCCGATAACGCATAGATTTGGCCAGCCGCACCTCCAGCTGCGATTATCCCGTTTGCGCATGTCTGGTTCAACGGCCCCTCAAGGGGAAGCTGACCGCGGAATGCCGCCACCGGCACCGCTCGCTCGAGTCTGGGCACGCCACGCCTCCCTATGAACTCGTCGAGGGCGGCATCCGGGTGAATACGCACTCCTTGAACTCCTGCCATCGCGAAGCGCTTGCCGAAGGGATAAATCCAAGCGTGCCCGAGTGGGGCGAAGTATGAGGTAAAAAACAAGTCCGCGCTTTGATCGTTTGTCACGTTCGCCATCAGATACTCGTTGCTCAGCGCGAGCAGCTCACGCTTCCAATCTTGCTTCAGCACCTTTCTGAGCAACAAACTCGACCACTCGCCCCGGGCGCCTGTAGCGTCTATTATTATTTCGCTCTCGATTCGCTCGGCCCAATCTCCGGCTTCGACGTGTACCCCCCGTACTGCGTCCCCACTCACTAAGAGTTCCTTAACGGGGGCACTCACCCAGAGCTCGGCGCCGCTCGCTACGGCCTCTGCGGCTAGGAGCTTGTCAAACAGACGTCGATCAACGATGGCACCGAAGTCACCCCTTGTCGAGAACTCCTTGTGGGGCGAGTGAAGCCTTATTTCCTTCATGTTCGCGACGATCGATTTTTTCAGTGGGGGTGTTATCACATCGGCTGGCACCCAAGTAGCGGATTGAGCCTGTCCACCTATCTGGGCCTGAAGCTCAAGCAGCAGCACCTTCCCCCCCTCGGCTGCCGCCACCCTTGCCGCGGCCAATCCGGCTGGACCACCTCCAGCCACAACTACATCATATCTTTCAACCATTTGTCTCCCTCCATCCTTTGGTTGTTAGTTATTTATTAGATGGAAAATGTTTCACTAAAGACTATTTAGATTTACATAGCGCATGCTCAAGAAAGGCCTCGAAGAGAAACAGATTTTTGAGGAAGAGGGTTAACCTTTTGCTCGTTCGGGCGGGATGGTAAAACAGACAACCCCTGGCTTCGGCTCGTAGATGTGGCCAGCCTCCTTCTCTCCTGTTAAAATCTCGTCGACCTCGTCGCGCGCGAGTCCAACCTTCCCGGCTATGTCAACAATCTCCTCAACCTCTATCATCCCGCTAGGATCCTTGCTGGCCAGAGCCCGCATCGCGCGAAGTACGAAGTCGACCTTGACCTCTTGGCTCCGCAACACTAGCGCTGCTCTGCTCTTCTTCGCCGGGGGCGCCGCCGCTTCGGCGGTGACGTAGGTGCTTATATCGAGTTCTACGCTGAAGGGTTTGCCGCAGATGGGACAAGTTACCTCGATGCGCTGGCGCATTTTACCACCACCCCTTAATGTCTTCTCTCACTTTTTAAGGTTGAGATGCCGCACCGTAAATCGACAACTACTTTTTTGGAGCTCGACAAAGGATAGTGCGATTGAATGAAATTCGTCGCGGACGGCATGCTCGGCAAGCTGGCGCGCTGGCTCAGGCTAGCTGGCCACGACGTTACTTACATAGGTGATCTTAGGGTGCCCGCGAACGAGCAGGACGATGTTTTGCTTGAGCGAGCCAAACTCCAGCGAAGGGTGCTGCTGACGTGCGACTTGGGACTGCACCGTCGAGCCAAGCGGGCAGGCATCCGGAGTGCCTATGTTGAGAGCAATGATGTCGTTAGACAGCTCGTCGAGGTTTCTAAACGCTGCGGGCAAAAAATCGAGATCAGGCCTGAGAACTCAAGATGTCCGATGTGCAATGGTTCGCTCAAGCTTGCGAGCAAGGACGATGTCAAGAACTTGGTCCCCGCAACTGTGCTAAAAGCGCAACGGGAGTTCTGGCGATGCGGGAAGTGTGGCAAGACATACTGGCATGGCACACATTGGAAGACAATACTTGAAATGGCATCGCGATACAATCAAATAGTGGGGTAAATTCTATGCTCACGCTCGAGGAAGGGAAGCTGCTGGTAAAGCTCGCTCGACGCACAATCGAAACCTACCTGTGCGAGGGCAGGAAACCACAGGCCCCGAAAGTGCCTGCAAAATTGCGCGAAAGTCGAGGCGTTTTCGTTACCCTGAACAAAAAAGGTGAACTTCGAGGGTGCATAGGCCACCCGCTCCCCCAAATGCCTCTTATCGATGCCGTCATAGATTCCGCAATTAGTTCCGCGACCCGAGATCCTCGCTTCCCGTCGATAACCCCTGAGGAGCTCCCCGAAGTAGAGATCGAGGTAAGTGTGCTATCGGAGCCCGAAGTCATCAAGGTCAAAAGCCCACGCGAATATCCGAAACACATCACGGTTGGCAGAGATGGCCTAATCATCGAGTGGTCTGGTTACGCAGGCCTGCTCCTGCCTCAGGTGCCCGTCGAGTGGGGGTGGAATACTGAGGAGTTCCTCTCACATACCTGCATGAAAGCTGGGTTGACGCCCGACTACTGGCTTCGTGAGGGGGTGCGCATAAGCAAGTTCTCAGCCCAAGTGTTTAAAGAGAGAAAACCCTGCGGCGAAATCGAAGAACGCGCGCTCACCGGGAGAAAAGATTGAAGGAATTTTCGAGCTTTTAAAAACAAAACCAACCTTTAAATACCCGAAATCTCAAAAAATCAAGGGAGAGGTGAGGAGATGGAACAAATCTCAAGAGATGAGCGTATTTCATCTATTGAAAACAAATTAAATTCATTAATTCAAAGATTATCAACTTTGGAGCGTAGATTGAGCATTTTGGAGCGTTCCCCTGGCACTTTGAAAGCACCGACACCCCCACCGAGGCCAACCTCTTCCCAGCCGACCAAAATAAACCACAATTACCTCAACCGAGCTATAAGAACTGCGCGACGTGACTACGAGCGAAAATACAGGTAGTCCGGCATCATTGGTGAAGCGATGCGCGGTGAATACTGGCACGCCGCATTTTGGTTGTTAGTTGTTGGAAGCTGGGTTTTCGGCGTCGCTTATGGACGATGGGGCGGGGGTGGGGAATTCTTCGTTGACCTCAGCCAAGCCGTGCGCGTGCCCTCGCCGCTCGAACTAGGTGCTTGGTGGCAGCCGCTCGTTTACTTCGCATTCACCGTACTCGCGACCTTCGTGCTCGCCCAGCTCTTCTTCGGTGTGGGCGCTGCTGTCTTTCTTTTCTCGCGAGGGATTTATGACAGCGTGCTTATCACCCAACTCGAGCAAATGGTGGGAGGTTGGTCCTTCCCTAATATCCCGGCCAACGAGTTCTGGGTGGTCCTGTTCATCGTGCTCATCTTGGCCATGAATCTGCCGCTCTGCCTGTGGGCCGCGCATCTGGGTACTCGGCGGGCAATAAATATGTGGTATCGTCTCCGTGGGAGGCCCCTAAAGCCAGAGGTTAGCGCGGGGCCAGTGCCGACCTTGTTGCTTATCCTCGCCGCCTCGGTAGCCGCGGGCCTAGTTGGAGCGTTAATTATCTCTTATACGCAAGCTTTTTAAAGGGGAACTTTTAAAAACAAAGAAGATACACGAGCGGTGAACGAATGCGCACTACTGTGAGCATAATCAAAGCTGATATAGGTTCTGTGGCTGGCCATCATGTAGTCCATCCTAAACAAATCGAAGCTGCTAAACAACACCTAGAAAAAGCCCGTAAAGAGGGCTTGATCACAGACTATTATGTTTTCCACTGCGGCGACGATCTGGAGCTATTGATGACTCATGGAAATGGAGAAAACAACCCGAAGATACACGAGTTTGCGTGGAACACATTTAAAAAAATAAGTGAAACTGTCTCTAAGCCGCTAAAGCTTTACGCGGCTGGACAAGATTTGCTGGGCGAAGCCTTCTCGGGCAACGTGAAGGGCATGGGGCCGGGTGTTGCTGAAATGGAGTTCGAAG
>LQHI01000042.1 GCA_001515185.1 Hadesarchaea archaeon DG-33
TTCATCATCGCGAATGTGTGTTTAAAAAACTGAATTCCCGTTTTAAATAAACGGCAGACGAAACCCGGGTTTTTCCTTTCCAACACTAACTCTACTGTTGGGGTGCTTCACTCAACACTTAAACGGCCACCTTATGCGCTCTCTCCCTGTATTTGTAAAGCTAAAACGGGCATTCGCAAAATCCGAGGATAAACTTAAATTTGCTGAGAATACGGTTAACTTTAGGGGGTGACGGGGTAAGTGGCAAGGAAAAAACGGGCGATACGTGCCAATAAAAACGCGAGACCGCGGAAGAAAGCTCTAAGTGGAGAGCTTGAAGTTTTGGCTGGCGAGGGTGAGGGACTTTTATCTGAAATTCTGACAAGCGCACCACCCACCGAAAGCAAACCAACCGCAAAGCCTGCAGAGGAACTCGCCCCACCCGCAGCAGTTGTCAGAGAAGCTGCAGCAAAAGTTGGGAAGGTGGTTGATAGCTACGGCCAGACCGAAATAGTATCTATCGAGGGAAAAGTCCTGCCGATGTACAGGTTGAAATTGCCGGAGCTGACGAAACAGGAATTAAAGCTACTCGAGACTGCAAAAGAGAAGGCGATAGAGGAAGTCAGTATCGATCTGGACAAGATCTCTGATCCAGTTGAACATCGGCGCATCCTCATGCGTGAGGTTCTAAAAATACTCGAAAGCGAGGCCAAGGGGATGTATCTCTCGTCCGGAAGGCTAAATCACTTAGGAGAAGCTGCCGTGCGGGACATGATCGGTTATGGCCAACTCGATTCTATAATCGCGGATGATCAACTTGAAGACATTTTGGTGACGGCGGTGGGCAAGCCCGTTTACGTCTACCATCGAAAGTACGGAATGTGCGCCACGAACGTTGTTTTTGAAAGCGAGGAATCTATCAAATATCTCATAGACAAAATGGCGCGCGTCGTGGGCAGACGGATAGACCAGCAAACACCCTTGCTTGACGCGCGATTGCCCGATGGAAGCCGGGTGAACGCGACCATACCGCCGGTCTCTCTTGATGGGCCGACGATTTCAATAAGAAAGTTCCGCAAGGACCCGCTCACGGTAATCGACATCCTAAACTTAGGCACCCTTTCAACAGATGTCGCGGCGTTCCTCTGGCTGGTCGTGGACGGATTTGGCATAAAGCCCGCAAACATCCTATTCGCGGGGGGGACGGGCTGTGGAAAGACGACCATGCTCAACGCCGCCATCACTTTCGTCCCCGAACGGGAGCGCATCCTCTCGATCGAGGACACCGCCGAGCTTCAACTTTCCCATAAACACTGGGTTAGATTTGAGACGCGCCCGCCAAACGTTGAAGGGCGCGGAGAGATCACGATGAATGATCTGGTTAAAAATGCACTCCGGATGAGGCCGGACCGGATGATTGTGGGAGAAGTTCGAGGCCCCGAAGCACAGACGATGTTCACCGCGATGAATACCGGCCATGATGGTTGCTGTGGCACCCTGCACTCAAATAGCGCGGTCGAGACGATTTCCCGCCTGACTGAGCCCCCGATGGCTGTGGCCCCCATAATGATCCCGGCCCTCGATATCATCGTGATGCAACAACGCATCTACCACCGTCAGAAAGGGCAGATTCGAAGAGTTACCGAGGTCTCCGAGGTTACTGGTTTGGAGGGCGGCAAACCTCAGCTCAGCCGCATATTCAAGTGGAATCCCCGCACAGACGTGATCGAGCCGACTGGTGTCCCAAGCAAAATCAAGCGCACGATAGCCGAGTTTAGCGGGACGAGCGGGAACGACATCGAAATCGAACTCGAGAAACGCGCGGCAGTACTGGAATGGATGAGACATCAAGGCATGCGAAACATTTTCGAGGTGGGTGGGGTCATCCAAGAGTACTACCGAGACCCGGCGGGAATGCTAAAGCGCGTACGGGCCGAGAAGGGCACGAAGCGTCGTTAGTGGTTCCATGCCTAAGAAAAAAGCTAAAAAGCTGAGTTCAGTTAAGAGATTTTTCTCTAAAGTTGGCGGCGGTGTGATAAAAACAGGCACGGCGGCACAGCGTGTGGGCCAGGCCGTCAAAGTTACGAAAGGACCCAAATCTTCGGAAAAGGCTGATGAAGTTACCCTAAGGCTGCGCGAACTAAAAAGGCTCGAAACCTTGCGTGAAGAAGAGCTCGCTGCAGAGCGTAAGCTGAGGGAGGAGAAAAAATGGGAGGTGCGTGTGGAGCTAAAGAGGTCGCTATCGGAGCGCCTCTCTGATATTTTTTATTCCCCCCTCAAGCGCCCGGCGCAGCGATTGGCCAAGTTTTTTAAGGGGTTGGATGGGGATCTCTACAAGGCTAACATCAAGATTGCTCCTACGCATTACGTGGCACTCATGATCGGGGTGAGCCTCATCGTGAGTGTTTTTGCATTCGTCTTTATGCTCCTGTTTTTGCCCATTTTACTTGCCTTGGTGGGTGGAGTGTTTGCGTTCCCGCTCGTACTGGTTTTCAGTAGGACTCAACCAAAGCGTAAGGCTAAGGCGCGCGTAGTTGGGGTAAATCGCGTAATCCCGTACGCTATGAGGCACATGGCGACGCAGCTTTCATCTGGCATAGGCCTCCCAGAAACGATTACTTCAGTTAGTCGGGCTGATTATGGCGCTCTCTCGGAAGAGTTTGACAGGGTCATCCGTGACATGCATACAGGGATGAGCACGGAAGAGGCACTAACGACGATGACCCAGCGGGTGGACTCCGAGCCGCTCCGTCGAGCAGTTCGCCAGATTCAGCGCACCTTACGGACGGGCGGCGACTTGGCTGGCATCCTCCACACGTTGGCCGATGAAACAGCTTTCGAGATGCGCATGAAACTACGCGATTACACACAGTCACTCAACATGCTCACGATGATCTACATGTTTGCCTCCGCGGTCATCCCCGCCATGCTTCTGGTTATGATAGCGGTGGGTGGCCGAATGGGTGGGATGATGTTTACTTCAACGAGTGCGGCAGTCCTCTTTCTGATTATCATCCCATTCATGTTGTTATACTTCGTTATGATGATCAAACGCTTCGAGCCGAGGTTATGAAGATGGGGTTGATTAAAAAAATGACGGCGTTTGCGAAGCGCGTGTTTCCAGAGAAATTCCTGCACAACCTCGACCACAGGCTGGAGTCAACGAAAATCGCGCTCGCCGCTGAGGAATACGTGGGTGTGACTCTCCTAGCGACGATACTCGTGGGTGTGGCAGCGGGTTTCATAGGCATACTCCTACAGTTCCCCCTCCCAGCACCTCTGTTCGCGATTCTTGTAGCCGTTGCCACCTTTCCAGCGCTGACGATTGGAATACCCTATTATCTGGCCCAGAGTAGGGCTGCTGAGCTGGAGAAAGTGTTACCAGATGCCCTCCGTCAGATGGCGAGCACTCTGCGGGCGGGTGTGGGGATAGACGCGGCGATGGATGACATAGTAAAATCAAAGTACGGCATACTCTCAGATGAGTTCGATCGGGTGGTGACGGAAATCCGGAGGGGGAGAACCCTCGACAACGCCCTCTTGGCTCTAGCGCGGAGATCGAATTCGCCCCTCTATGAGCGGGCCTTTAGCCTGATTGTTGAGGGTATCGAACGCGGCGGAGCTCTCGCCAGCGTGCTCGACTCAGTCTCCACGGACATCAAGGAGGTGCACGCGATCCAGCGTGAGAGGCAGGCAGCCACCATGCAGCAAGTACTCTTCCTGCTCGCCGTGGCCATCTTTGCAGTTCCCTTCATAGTCGGCCTCACGGTGGCGGTGAGCGGGATTCAGATAGGTAGGGGCCCAGTGACAGGTGCAGGCTTGCCAGCGGAGATGGGCACGATCGCCATGGTATACATAGTAATACAAGCGCTCATCTGCTCACTCGCGGTCGGGGTGATTCGCTACGGCAAAATGTTAAAAGGTCTAACTTTCGCCGTGCCCTTTATGATAGTTTCGGCAATCGTCTTCTATGTGGCTCAGGGTATGATTGGGGGCATTGCATCAGTTTAGCGTTCCATGCCGAGCTCCTGTAGGTCCTTATAGATTGTATCGCGCGAAACGCCGAAGCTCTTGGCTATTTGTACAAGGTTGATCGCTTTTGAATCATTGCCGAGTAATCGAAGTACCACCGCTAGGCGTTCTCTACGTTCCCCCAAACTGAGCTTCCTAATTTTTTTGGGCACCTCCTCATTCACCGCAACGATGAGCGTGGCATAGGTACGCTTTGTTAAAGGAGGGGTGATGAACTTCAGGTAGAACCCTATAATCTCCCCGCGCAGTTTCGCTAACCGTGCATTTATTTTATCTTGGGCGCGACGAAGGGCAACCTCCTCACTACCGCCGACTTCATTCACCCAGAGGACACATTTTGGCTTGACATCACTTTCGTCTATCACCAAAGCTATGCGCGCAATCCCCCCAGTCAAACCCGAGCTGACGCTCGCCTCCATTCGAGTTATGCACCCCTGCATTTTCGCAAGCTTCTCGTTAAGCTCATTTGAGGCTCGCTTGAGCGCCTTTCGCACGTTTGCAGCTCTCCGGATGCAGCTCAGAACTTGCAAGTTTATCAAAATAAGTTGGATGCTGGGTGCTTTTAAGCTTTCTACAAAAATGTCGACTTTTGCCCAGAAATGTGGGGGCACCTTTATAACCCCAAATTTAGGAAGATTCTCATAAAGAGGTGAAAAAAATGAGATTGTCTAAAAAGGGTCAAGGCGCTACAGAGTACCTATTGATGTTGGCCGCGGTATTAGTCATAGTAGCCATAGCAGTATACTACGTGACGAGCACCGGTGGTTACCCAGCAGTAGCTGTAACGGCAGTGAAGTATGGTGACGACACTATTAGAATTAACGTTGAAACTGGGTCAATCCCCTCTGGAGACTGGCAATATATAGTGAGTACGACTCAGGGAAGCGATAACTGGACAGATGGGCCTTCGGAACTAAAATCACCATACGTTAGCTTGGGGACATACGCTACAGCAGGTAACTACTACGTTAGCTTGAGACATAAGCCGAGCGGTCACATCTACTTCTCGGAGACCAAGATAACGATATCTTAAGCGCATTGACCTGCTTGTAAGAAACGCCTACAGTTGGGTGAAGTAGGGGATAGGATGAGTGGAGGTAGAAAAGAGTACGGACAAAGCGCGACCGAGTACATGTTAATCCTAGCGGCGGCGCTTGTCGTAGTTGCGGTGGCGGCCTACTACGTGACAAGGGGGCCATCTTTCCCGCCCCTGTCTGCCACCGCAACTCATGTGGACAACGAAATCAGAGTCAACATAGATACGGGCTCTATCTCAGCGGGCGATTGGCAGTATTCCGTAAGCACGATTTATGGAACCTATGACTGGAAGAACGAAGACGTAGAATTGAAAGCCCCGTACGCTAGCCTTGGGACGTACTCCCCAAGCAACTACTACGTGAGCCTGAAGCACCAACCCAGTGGCCACATCTACTTCTCGGATCAAACGATAACGATAACGTAGGTTTTTATCCTGTCCCCTCTCTATTCTTTTTTGTGTGACCCATGGTCACGAAGATGAGTGAGCGCGCTCAAGGGGCAACCGAGTACTTGCTAATGCTAGGGGCCGTGCTGGCACTCGTAGCCGGTATAGTTGCTTCTATCTTCCTCGCCTCTCAAACCTTGGGTTCAAACGTCGGCGGCCAAATCGACAACGTGATGGATAATGTAGTCATCCCAAGTCTCGTTGGGGCACTTTTCTAAACAGGGGGCCAATAGCTAAGTGAATCGATCAAAAGAAAAGAGATCATTTGTAGAGTGGATGGGTTTTCTTGAGCCGTTCACGTGTGAAGCTTTCACATTTTGAGTATTTCATCGATGTTGCGGGTTACTTGGACTTCCCCAAGATCGCTCTTACTTTTGCCCCTC
>LQHI01000043.1 GCA_001515185.1 Hadesarchaea archaeon DG-33
CTTCAGACAATAAAACAAAAATGGGACGGTTCTATTTTCTCATCCAGCGGACAGCAAAAAGTAGGGCAACGGGGCCAGCCCTTGACATTGGACAAATCGAGTATTTGGCCTAACTACTCAATCTAGCGGACGCGGTAAAACCGCGCCGCTGATCTCCCCGTTATCTTCCCCGAAGAGACCAACCTAAAAAAATCCCTCCGTGGGCCATTGACATAGCAATAAATGTGTACTAATATAGTCATAGCTATCCACATGGCTGGGAGGGTTTCTATGCGTACAGTTCAAATGACCCTAGATAATGAACTTGTCGACAGGGTCGATAATATTGTCAAGGAACTGAAAACCACCCGATCTGCTTTCACGCGTCAGGCCTTACAAGAAGCTATCGAGCGCTTTAATGTCAGGCGCCTGGAAGAAAAACATCGGAGGGGATACGAATTACACCCTGTGACCCGAAAGGAGTTCAGCGTATGGGAAAGCGAGCAGGAATGGGGGGATGAATGAAGCGGGGAGAAATCAGGTGGTATAAATTTAAGGCTCCAGACAAAAGGCGTCCGGTTCTGATTCTGACGCGCGATTCTATCCTCGAATATCTCGGAGAAGTCACTGTCGCACCAATTACTTCAACAGTGAGGGACATACCTAGCGAGGTATCCTTGTCAAGAGATGATGGTATGCCCAGAGATTGTGCCATCAATTTTGACCACATTCAAACGGTATCAAAAGGTAAAATAGGATCTCTAATCGCCACCCTATCACTTGAGAAATTGAAACAGGTACGGGAAGCGATAATATTTGCCCTCAATTTGTGAAAGAATATCGAAAGGACCTGGGAAGATAACCCGTAAGGATTGATTCGACCTAATAAGGTCGATATCAATCCATTGTTCAAGAGGCCCGGAGCGGAAGAAGAGGGTTCAGCCCTTGACATTGGACATTTCCGTCTAACCACCGGATGAAGGTTGACGGGCGAACCGCTTCGCCGATCGCCCCCAGCTTATCCGGATCGTTATGCGGCATTTGAGGATCAAACAGGATGAAAGCTCTATCGCATTCCAGCCAAGGAGGTAGATCATGGCTAAGGACTTGACCGTAGTGTTGGAAGATCGACCTGGTACGCTGGCAGATTTAGGTGAGGCGTTGGGCACGGCTGGCATCAACATCGACGGAATGTGCGGATTTCCCTGCGAGGGGAAAGGAGTAATTCACATTCTGGTGGAAGATGCCGCCGGAGCACGGCGTGCGATCGAAGCTATTGGTCTTGAGGTCAGCTCCGAAAGGGAGGTCCTTCTCTTCGAAGCCGAAGATAGACCAGGGATGCTCGGAGAAGCTGCACGGAAAATCGCCAACTCCGGAGTGAATGTTGATCTGATCTACAAGGCGACGCAGACCAAGCTAGTTATTGGGGCTGATGATCTAGAGAAAGCTCAAGCTGCGCTCTAATACGCGGATCCGTGACTAGCCGCCAGCATCTTTACCTAGTCCTGCTTGATGCGGATTCGGCTGGACGAGCACATAATAGCTCTTTCTGGTTATTCCAGCTCTAGGCGAGGAAATCCATTCACAAGGTATTGGGCCGTATAACAACTCGCTGGAGCGGACGCAGGCTCGGCGCGAATTCATGTTCCAAGCCCTGAACCTGCGCCGCTCAGGTCGCAGTCGTTATACTACGAATAAGTAAGGTGCAATATGAAAACGATAGGTCTTTTAGGTGGTATGAGCTGGGAAAGCACGGTTGGATACTATCGAGCAATAAATGAAGGAGTAAAAAAATCTCTCGGAGGGTTGCACTCAGCAAAGATAGTACTTCACAGCGTGGACTTTGAGCCCATTGAGGAATTACAACATAAGGGCGATTGGGAAGGTACTGCCAAAATTCTCTCAGAAGCCGCCCTTAGCGTCCAAGCCGCTGGTGCTGATTTTTTGCTTATTTGTACGAACACGATGCACAAAGTAGCACCCGATATAGAAAAGGCTATCCGGATTCCTATTCTGCATATTGCCGATGCAACAGGGGAGGTGCTTGTTAATAAAGGCATTAAAACTGTTGGTTTATTGGGAACGGCATTTACCATGGAGCAAGATTTTTATAAAGGTCTCCTGATTCAGAAATATGATCTAGAGGTTCTTATTCCAGATGAGTCGGACAGAAAGATTATTCACGATGTGATCTACAAAGAGCTTTGCTTAGGTATAACCACTGAAAGGTCTAAAAAGGCGTATCTCCGAATTATTGAGAGCTTGGCTAGCCAAGGCGCTGAAGCTGTGATTCTGGGGTGCACAGAAATTGGCTTATTGGTGAAGCAAAATGATACTGATGTAGAGTTGTACGATACCACAGCAATACATGCTGCAAAAGCAGTTGAATATGCAATATAACAATCGCGTAAACTCGCACTGCCAAAAGCTACCCCACTTCGCTATTCATCCTTTTGCAGCCGGTTACACGTAGCGTTATCTTAGAATCATGGAGAATCAGAATGGAGTTTAAGCCCATAAACCTTCAAGAAAAACTCGCCAAATTCTCTGACCATTGGTCACCTAAGATCGTTGCCCAAATGAATGACTATCATTTTAAGCTCGTGAAATTTCAAGGCGAGTTCATCTGGCATATCCATGCTGATACCGATGAGGTTTTCATCACTCTTGATGGGGAAATGTCCATCGAATTCCGTGATGGAAAGGTCCAATTGAAACCTGGAGAATTGTTTGTTGTGCCTAAAGGAGTGGAACATAGGCCATACGCTGAAAAGGAATGCAAAATAATGCTTGTTGAACCTGCAGGTACTATCAATACCGGCGATGCAGGCGGTGATTTGACAGCAGAGGACAACGTTTGGATATGAACTACAGATAACCTCTCGATGGAGCGGGACGCGGCTTACCGCCGCGCCCCTCAGCTCAGCGTTCCAGGAACTTAGATTCATTTTCCCTTGCCAAGAGCTCCCCACTGCAGTATTCTTACTGGTAAGACCAATTCTCAGGAGTGAAAAATGGCAGGATTAGCAACAACAAAGATGTCCTCCAAAGGGCAAGTGGTTATCCCGGAAGAGATTCGTAAGCGACTTGGTTTGAAGGCAGGTTCGCAATTCGTAGTTGTGGGTGAAAAGGATACTGTGATTCTTAAGGCAATTTCACCTCCTTCTATCGAGGAATTCGATGACCTTATCGCTGAAGCTCGGCGACAAGGCAGGCTTGGTGGTATGAAGCGATCTGACATCACCGCCGCAATAGCGAAGGCGCGAGGACGCAGGTGAGAGTAGTGCTTGACACCAACGTGTTTGTCTCCGCCGTTTTCTTCAGCGGACCTCCCCACCAGATTCTCAAGGCCTGGCGTGATGGCAAGATTCAATTAGTAGTATCCCCTGAAATACTTGAGGAATACCAGCGAGTCGGAGAAATCATCGCGAAGCAATTCCCCAAAGTTGATTTAAGTCCAATCATTGATCTCCTAGCTGTCGAAGCAAAGCTTGTCTTACCCCCTAGTCTGCCAGAACCGGTATGTGCCGACCCTGATGACGATAAGTTTCTCGCCTGCGCTCTGGCCAGTAAAACCAAGTTCGTTATTAGTGGTGATAATCACCTACTGAACGTGTCTGGCTATCGAGGCATCAAGATTGTAAGACCTCGGAAATTCGTTGATGAGTATCTAGGAAAGGGAACGGAAAGCTAACCACTCATTGGGCGGCATCACTAGGAGCTAAAGAGGAGAGAAGAAATGAGCAAGCTAATCAACGCGAAAATGATATATCCCCTTATTGCGGTCATCTTGGTGATCGCGCTCTTCTTCATCTATAAGAGAATAGCCGGGAGAGGAAAAGTGTCAGAGTTTGGCAAATATCAAGGTTATTCCGAAGAGATTTATGATGGCAACAAGCGCATTTCCGATTACCTGAAGCTGTCAAATGGAACGAGGTTGGCATACGACCTCATTCTCCCGACCAAAAAGGGGGTTCCGGCCAGCGAGCCTTTACCCGTCCTCTTCAAATACACCCCCTACCTGCGCACCTTTACCATCTTCGACAAAGACGGAAAAAACCTTATTACCTTTTTTGTAGACTTGAAGTGGTATGAAAAGGCCATGCTCCGCATCCGGTATTGGCTTTCCGACCAGGGGCGCTTGATGGGCCCCCTTTTCAGAACCAAATGGCTGGAAAATATGGTCAAGCATGGCTATGCCGTCATCGTCGTGGAGCGGCCCGGAACAGGCGCTTCCTTCGGCATCGCCAACCAAAGCATGGAGGCAATAGCCAGGGAGGAGAACGAAATCCTTGATTGGATCGCATCCCAGGCCTGGTGCAACGGAAACATCGGCATGTACGGGGAATCCCAGCAAGCTTGGTGTCAATTTACCGCTGCCAGCACGGGCAACCCGTACCTGAAAACGATCTTTCCTGCATCAAGCCAGTTGGAGTTGTATGAAGCCTTGGAGTATCGGGGTGGCGTATACAATAAAGCTTTTAACTCCTTTTTCGCCAGGGTAGTCCCATATCTCGAGAACCTTGCTACACCCGTCGACAGCGATAAGGATGGCGCGTTGCTGGCCCAGGCTCGTCAAGGACGCAGCGGTTCGGTTGACGGGGAAACAATGGCTACAGAGGCCGCGAAATACCCGTTCCGCGACAGTATCTTGCCGAACGGAAAGTTTCTTTGGAAGGTAATGGCCCTTTACCCGTTCATAGAACGCATCAACCGCTCAGGCATACCGATCTATATGACGACCGGCTGGTATGACATCTTCTTGGGCGACATGTTTCTGTGGTACGACAATCTCACCGTGCCCAAGCGGTTGACTGTTCGCCCGCTGGATCACAGCGGCATGGACGCAACTCAGTTCGACCTGGACTACAGGGCTGAAGCACAGCGCTGGTTCGACTACTGGCTAAAGGGCATCGACAATGGCATTATGGAAGAGCCACCCATTCATTACTACGTCATGGGCGTACCGAAAAAAGAAGCCTGGCAGAAGTCCAACCAATGGCCGCTGGAGAAGCAGAAATTGACGCACTTCTATTTCGACAAAGGTAAGACCGGGAGTATAACCTCGGTCAATGACGGTTTCCTGACCACAGAATCTCCAACGGCGCCGGATGCCTTTGATGTTTACACCGTGGATTATACAACAACGAGCGGCAAGAAGTCACGTTGGGTGGCTGTCGACGAGGCACATGATTATCCCGATATGCGCGCCAATGACGAAAAGGCATTGACCTATACCACTTCTCCCCTAGAAACTGACGTGGAGGTCACGGGACATCCAGTCGTGCATCTTTGGATCTCTACGGATGCTCCAGACCTGGATGTATTTGTCTATCTGGAAGAAGTGGATCGCAGTGGAAAGTCCACCTACATCACCGAAGGGACCCTCCGGGCGTCTCATCGCAAGCTATGCCAAGCGCCTTTCAATAATCTGGGGCTACCCTACCACTCTCATTATCAGAGTGACTTGGCGCCAATCCCGGCCGGGCAACCGGTTGAGTTGGCCTTCAGCCTGCTGCCAACCTCGTACCAGTTCCATAAGGGAAGCAGGATACGCATTACGGTTGTTTGCGCGGATGCCGATAACTTCGATACGCCCGTCATCGATCCCGCGCCAAAGCTCCAATTGCTGCGAAGTATGAATCACCCATCCTTCATCCAACTCTCAGTTGCCCAATCACGATGAAGTTAAACTTGGGGTTGGGAAAAAAGGATAAAACGAGACGGTTCTATTTTTTTCCATTTTTTTGATATGGAGGAAAGGTCCTGATAGTGTTGTGAACGGCGATGTTGCGCACCAGGGATGCTATGATGGGAGAACTGGATCGGAGAGTGATTTACGGGGCTGAAGGTTTCATAAAAAATAGCACCGTCCCCTTCTCCCCTCTTCTACGCTGTTCACATGCGGGTTATCCCCAGCGTCACTCTGCCCAAATAATGATGTCGATGAAGATTGAACCACTCACAAAACCGGCGTTTGACCAAGCCCTGTCAATCCTAAAAGACCGAGATCCTGACCTTCGGGGAGTCTTGTCGAGCTTTGGCCCACCGCCGATGTGGGCGCGCGAACCAGGATTCCCAACCCTCGTGCACATAATTCTCGAGCAGCAGGTTTCTCTCGCTTCAGCAAAGGCTGCTTTCGATCGCCTCCGACAAGCTATCACGATTCTCACCCCGGAAGAGTTCCTGAAGCTGGGCGCAGAGACACTGAGGCAAATTGGATTTAGCCGTCAGAAAACCCGCTACTGTAGGGACCTAGCGAACGCGATCACCGAAGGTTCCCTTCATCTAGAGTGGCTCGAAGAGATGGACGATGATCTCGCTCGGGCCGAGTTGCTTAAAATAACCGGCATCGGTCGATGGACGGCAGATATCTATCTTCTAATGGCGCTTCGGCGGCCAGATATCTGGCCGATAGGCGATCTAGCCTTGGCTTTGGCTGTTCAGCGCATCAAGCGGCTTGAATCACGGCCATCATCAAAAGAGCTCGAGGCTCTTAGCGAATCCTGGAAGCCTTGGCGGGCTGTCGCAGCACGGGTCTTCTGGCACCATTACCTGAGCTGCTCATGATAACAAGAGGTCTGACAAAAATACCTTATCTCACGCTGTGAGTAGCAGTCTAACCCGTGGATCAACTCGCTAAAACGGCATATCTTGTGGCATTCACCCCCTTGACACACAAGCGCCTTTTCCCCTACACTAACCCTACCCAAAAGGGAGTCCTTATCACTTGGAGGTTAACCAATGCCAGAGAATCTAGAAGTGGGAGACGTATCAGTCGGGAGAGGGGAGTCGAAGAAAGGGACGATCAAGGGCGTCGAGCTGGTAGACGGCACCAGCATAGACATCCCCGTGCTCCTCATGAACGGCGCCGGCGATGGGCCGACGCTCCTCGTACAATCGACCCAGCATGGCATCGAGATCCAGGGCATCGAGGTCATCCACAGGGTCATGAGAGAACTTGTAAACCCCGAGGAGCTCAGAGGGGCGGTGATCGGGATCCCGGTGGTGAACCCTTTGGCCTTCACGTATCATAAGTATCTCTCGTGGATCGATGACCTCGACGTGGGAAGGGTGGACGCGGACAAGCCGGAGGGGAACACCACGGAGCGGCTGGCCCACGCCCTCTGGAAGGAAGCCTGGAGCAAGGCGGACCTGATCGTGAACATCCACTGCAACACGAGGCCGGACTCCCTCCTCTACCAGGGGATCAACGTGGGTATCCCGGCGACGAGAGACAAGTTAGTGAAGATGGCAGAGGTTTTCGGGGTCACCACCATCGTCTCCGATGCGCCTCTCGCTGAGAATGCGCCCCCGACGCTGGACAACCTCGCTGCGAGTAAAGGGGTCCCAGTCATCCTCGAGGAGCTGATTGACGGGAGGTGGATCTCCGAGCCCTCCACCAGCGCAGGCGTGAAGGGCGTCCTCAACATAATGAAAGCCTTCGACATGATAGACGGCGAGATGGAGCCTCAGGAGGGGATACGGGTAGTTCCCGGAGTGAACAGGTCGCACGGCATCATCCGAGCAAACAAGGGAGGCCTGATCCGCTTCTTCAAGACGCCCGGGGAGTTTCTCAAGAAGGGTGAGGCCCTGGCTGAGATCTACGATCTATACGGGGACGTCGTCGAGGAGGTCAGGATGCCCGTGGATGGCTACGTCTGGGCGTACCCTTGCGGCCAGTCTCTGAACACGTCGGGGGGCCTACAGGCTGTCCAGACGGGGGCTAACGTTGCGTATGCGTTCACCCATGAGAAGGAGTGGCCTCCATAACCCCACCCATTTTTCATTTTTTTAGGAACAGTCAATACCTCTTTCCAACTCTCTTTTTTGAAATGGTGGACGAGAGTTCTCAGGAATCAAGAGATCGATTCGACTCAAGCGTCTTGGACCAGAGGTCTTTCCAGATGGAGACGATCTACGCCTTCTCAGTCGGGGAATGGGGTTGTGTCTTGACGGGCTGTTGCCCAAATCGCTTTTCTCGACTTTTGTCTGATGAAAGCGGAAAAGGGCGCTCTTCGCTGCTCAGAAATCTTTTTTCGACAATTCTAAAGCTCGGCTCCACTGCAAATCCAAAATTCGCCCTTCGGGCTCAGACAGTTGGATTTGCAGCCGTTACGCCTCGCTAAGAATTGCTAACGAAAAAATCTTAATTCGCGCTCAGAGCTTCCTTTCCCACTTTCTGGCGAAAACCTTTTGCAAAGCTGTCACCAAATTGTTTCAAAGGGCTTTGGGCAACAGCTGGC
>LQHI01000044.1 GCA_001515185.1 Hadesarchaea archaeon DG-33
GCCCCGAAAATCTGCCTGAGCTCCGCCTTGGTGGGAACCCGCTCGCGCTCGAGTGTGGGCGTGTCGTGGAGTCCTCTGATCTTTATCCCCAGCTTGACCTCCCGGTTGTTGTGGGCCAGCCAGGACTTCAGTGCCTTTAGCACCGAGCCCACGTAGCTACCCGCGTGTCCCTGGTCCTCCTCGCTCGTGACGAAATCCATCAGCATACTCTTGAGCTTCCGTTCGCTCAGTTTGGCCAGCTCCCCCGGGTTTAGCCCGTGCCCCCCGCAAAAGTTGCCCAAACGCCTGAGGTAGACCGTCGCCGTTACCACCGACCCCCTAGCGGTGTTCCTGTACCACCGCTTGACTTCGGTGTCTCCCAGCAACCGCTCGGCGTAGGTTTCTCTCTGCATAGCCATCGTTATATCCTTACGATCTCTTCATTTATATGGGTTCCGACCCCAAAAATGGTGGGCCCGCGGGGATTCGAACCCCGGTAACCACCGAACCCAGTCACCTTGTGAGGGTGGCGTCTTAACCACTGGACCACGGGCCCGAGTAAAATTTGACGGCTCGATATTAAACTTTTAGAATTGAACTTTTGGAGCACAGCTAGACTATACCCAAATCGGCCAGTAAACGCTTCGCTCGCTCCTCGCCCAAGAGCTTTACGAGTTCCCGCTCGGATTTCTCATCCCATCTTCGGAGGATCTCCTCTACCCGCTCCACTTGCCCGGGGGCCAAATCTCTGGCTGCCTTTTCGAGCATGTGCTTTCGTCCCTTGAGCACATCCTCGGGTTTGAAAACTGCACCCAACTTCTCCCCACTTTTAATTTTGGCTCAGAACCCCTTTAATTTGATGAGCCGGATGGATTGGACAAACATCAAGTAGGCTAAACCTAAGCCCATGCATCTCAAAGAACGATTTGTATATGTTACTTTCATGAAACAAAATTTAAATGCGTCTGATTAACAACAAGAGCAAGGGGTCAGATGATTAGAAGGGATTCAAAGCTCCTCATTTTAATCCTTTTGGCGGTTGTGTTCACCCTAGCTTTGACTTTTGCTACTTTGGAGATTCCCTATGTAATTAACAACGTACTAAGGGCTCATTTTCCAGATATTATTCAATGGGCAGAACCTGCGCGTGCAGAGGAGTTTCTGAGAAATGTAAGGCCAATAGGCTATGCTTGCCTTGGGGTTGTTCTATCCTTGATAGTTGTGGGGTTCATAAAAGGGAAAAGGGGTCTGTCCTCCATGGGGTCAATTGCCTTTTTCATACCAACCTTCGGTTACTTTGCCGCATCAATGTTCTTTCTCGCTGGCGCTGGTGTACTGAGGGCCCTATGGATGCCTTTTTTGGATTCTTCCATAGACCTCTTGAAGCTGGGAGATGTCGTCTACCTTCCGTATATGATCATAGCGTACCCGTTTAGACTAATAGGAGTAGATATCGGAGTGTCCATATCAAATTTGGCTATAGGGTTAGGTATTTTTGTTTTCATTTTGGGCACAATTACTTGGTTCTACGGGAAATTCGAAAAAAGAAAAATATTTGATTTCTGGATCTACAAGTATTCAAGGCATCCTCAGTACTTAGGCTTCCTCATATGGAGTTACGGAGTCATGTTGCTTGCATCCCTTTCCCCAGTACCTTTTGGAGGCATAAATCCGGGAGCGAGCTTTCCATGGTTGATTACATCCCTAGCAGTAATTTGTGTTGCATTGAGAGAGGAAATTAAAATGGTTAAATTATATGGTAAAAGTTATTCAAGGTATCGAGCGAGTTCTCCTTTCATGCTGCCTCTCCCCAAGTTTATTTCCTCAGCGATTACGGCCCCTATCAGAATTCTATTCAAGAGTAACTTGCCGAAGAACGGAAAGGAAATCGTCTCGACATTTGCAGTTTACATTATAATACTCATATTGTTATCGCTGCCATTTTTACTGCTGTAAGAACCTGCGGGTAACTTTAATAAGCTACATCAGCTCAAAAACGACGGCCAACCCCAATTTTATTTAATTTAACTTACATTTCCTTCTTACAGCAGGCCGAAACCTTTCCTGTTCCATTTTTTCATTATTCGATTCTGCCCAGATTTCTTTTTCCGAGGTAGAGGAACACGATCCCCAGTAACCAAATCAGCGGAATATACAACAATGGGAGATCAAAAACGATCATAGAAACCATCAACAATCCGGCTGAAACCATCGTAAGTATCATCGCGTTTACCATCAATTCTGCTGGCTTCTCAGAGAAGACTGGCATCAAGAGGAAGAGGCCGAGGGCGAAAGCCACGTACGCTGCAACGATCAGCACCAATAATCCGGTGTAAGTCAACAAAGAAATAAATGTAATTTGAGGAACTAAGATCAACGAAATAGTTGCGTACACTGCAACAATCGGTATCACCACTAGCCAACCTTGCAGTAGCCTACCCTTGACAAGCCTCCCCTCACCCGAAGGTGCTTTCCTGTATATGAAGAGATTTTCCTTCCCTCGGACCGTCACTTCGCCGACCACGAACGCTGCAAGTATCGGAAACAAAAAAATTCCCATTATCATGGCCCCTATGGGTCCCTCATAATCGCCGAAGAATATCCCCACCAAAACAAGTAGACCTACGACATAGGCAATCTTGGAAAGGTTCTCAAACCTTCGACCATAGTCCTTAAAGATAGATACTAGAAGAGTGCCGAACAATCTGCCTCCACCCAGATATTTTACGGTTTGATAGAAGGCACCGTCCGGTTTAGCCCTTGAAGCTGTGAAGGTGGTGAAGTCAAGGCTGTAGGCGCGATCAGCCGCTTTTGCGCCCAGCCACAGTGCCGCTACGAAGAAGATAATAAGACCCCCGAATCGGGTCAGCGTCTCGAACCAGACGGCGGCGATGTTGCCTGGGTTGGACGCGAAGCCGACGAAAACTTCTGCACCCCAAGAACTAGGTAACAGCCCGAGAGTGGCTTTGACAATCCCGCCCGTTCGGGGATCAACAAGTGCTTCGAGCAAGCCTCCACCGATAATTGCATACATAACTGCAATCGCGGGTAGAGCGATGATTAATGAAAGGGCTTTTCCAATATCCTTTCCGCGGGCGGTCTTTCCAAGCTTTGTTCTCAGGATGGCAGCGATCACGGTACCGATCCAGAGGGCGGAAAGAAACGTGACGATGAAAGTCATGATGATTATCGCTATCTGAACTATACCCAGCCCTAGAGGACTCAGAAAAGCTGTGAAAAAACCAGCGATTACCGCGATGAAGATGGCGTAGAAAGGCGTTGCTCCCAGAAACTTGCCCAAGAGAACGTCACTCGGCTTTATGGGGGCTGCGCGAAGGATCTCCAGCTGCCCAGTTCGCATTTCCCTTAATGCCAAGCTGATTGGAAATAACATTAAGAAGAAAAAGAACACGAACAGTATAACCTGCACCAAGGGGACGGCAGCTTGGGATAGGATGAGAGCGAGGAAATCGCCGATGAACGGGCTAACGAATGCTGGCGCAATAAACACCACAAAAACCGCTAGCAGCCCTATTACCAGAAAGGGAAAATAGGGCCTTATTGTCCGTATACTGCTCGTGATAGTGCGATATTCATTCCTTGCAATCACAAGCCACTTAGGCACTGGCACCTCTCTGCTCCCTCCACGCCAAGAGTTCCTTATCCTCCACTCCTCCGGTTATTGCAATGAACGCCTCTTCTAATGTCTTCGTTTCCGTCTGAGCGATGATTTCATCTACGGTACCTAATGCGATGAGCTTGCCTTGGTTGATGATGCCAATTCGGCCACACAGTTCCTCCACGATTGGTAAAATGTGGCTGCAAATGAAGATCGTTTTCCCTGCCCTGTCCGCTAACCTCTTTATCAAATCCTTCACCATGAGAGCGGCACGGGGGTCCAGCATTGAGGTGGGTTCGTCAAAAAACAGAATGGGCGGGTCGTGAATCAGAGCCGCTGCGATCAAGACCTTCTGTTTCATGCCTCGGCTGTAACCTTCAAGCAAGTAGTCACGTCTATTATAAAGCCCAAATAGCTTCAGCAAATCATCTATCCTTTCAGGCAGAATATTACCAGGAACATCGTAAAGGGCCCCCATTAACTCCAGAAACTCGTAGGCGCTGAGCTTATCATACAACCCAGGCGACTCGGCAAGCAAGCCTGTGACCCGCTTCACCTCCATTTCCTCTTTAAGAATGTCATGCCCGTTCAGGGTGGCTGTGCCGCTGGTCGGCTTTATGATGCAGTTCAGCAAGCGAACGGTTGTCGTCTTACCTGCCCCGTTTGGGCCGAGGAGACCAAAGGTTTCTCCCTCATGGACTTCGAGGTCTAACTCATCTACCGCCTTGATCTTGCCACCCTTGCCATAATACTTAGACAACTTATCTGTACGTATCAAAACCTTCGTATCTATACCTCTTCTACGGCTTTTTGAGCAAGTTTTATATATAATTGATGTGAATTTTCTGCGCTCAGTTTTCCAAATTTAACTCTTCCAATCGCCTTTCGCTCCATTTTTTTGAGTTAAATGAAACAAAATTTATTTGCCCATCGCCGCTCATTAATTAAATGGTCTGAAATGAGGAAAATTTTTGCTCTAATCGCCATCACACAAATTCTAAAATTATTAAAGTTTATCTCGGATGGTACTCTTGGAGTCAAAAAGTTGGGGAAATTAAAGCAACTGCCCAATTCTACCTTTCTAACTCCTTCAGAACTTTATCAAGCCGCGCCAGCATCTCCCGCTTCAGCCCGATGAAGACTCCGCCGGGCTTGCCACTGACAAATGTTGCCTCGTTCGGCTTGATGATCTCGTTCAAGATCGGCGCCTCGATGTCGATGTGAGGTATTTTGGAACGTGTGAGCGGGTCACGCTTGTGGATGTAAATTTTTGCCTTAATCTCAATTTTACTTTCAGCTGGTCCAGTCATTTTACTCGACCTCAACTATAGCTTCGTCCGCATCGACTTTCAACTTATCCCCTGTCTTTATTTTGTCAATGTCAATGCCGTCAACGCAAGGAATCCCGGCTAAGATGACTCCAGTCGCCACAATCGTTTCCGTTTCCTTGTTAACTATCGCGGCTGGCGCCACCCCGTTCTTCTTCAGACCATAGATAATGTAGGACCCAACCGTGGAGCCCTTACCTTGGGGGAACACCAAGATTTTATCCTTCACCGATTTGCCCTCGAGCTCATGCCCTTTCTCGATGACCACGCTAGTTTTCGAGTCTATCCCGCCGTAGAACCCTATTGGCTCCTTCGAAACTATAGCCTCGCCTTGAGCTTTCCCTGGGCTAATCGTTCGCCCCTTCATGAGGTTTGTCCCTCCAGCAAATCGTCGAGGCTCTTAAACACGACCTGTTGCTTGCAGAACCCGGGGAGATAGTTTGCAGCTTTGCCTGAGTTGACTCCGGTGGTCTTGTAGCCCATTTGCTCGATGGGGGAAACCACGGTGCAGGTGTCGGCCACCACCTTCCCCCCAGCTTTTTCTATAATTTCCGTGAAGCCCATACGAGTTGCTGCCTCCTTGGTGACGCGCGAGGTGCAAATCCAGAGCGGCTTACGGAGGCGCTTCCCCTCGAGCTTGCAGGCAAGCGTCGCGATCTCCTTCAGCGAGGCGTGAGGACATCCAAGAATTACGATATCCGGATCCTTCCCGGTGTTGAGTGTCTTGTAAGTTTCCTTCAGTTCCTCCTCCCCCACCTCTATAGTTTCGAGCCCTTTTGTGTCCATGAAACCAGCCTCGGGTGTCAACCCCTCC
>LQHI01000045.1 GCA_001515185.1 Hadesarchaea archaeon DG-33
ACGAAAATTTCGAAGTGGTTTGCGCATGGTCAGACGACAGGGGGTTTATCGAAGCATTTACAAGTTTGAGCCTTGGACCTGGAGAATCCCACAATTGGGGTTGGAATTGGAATCAGATGGTCTATGACAGGCCCACAGGTGAGTACTCGCCCATCGTTCCAGGAACGTACCATTTGCGCGGCATTTTAATTGGGTATATGGAGACGCCTTTCCTAAGGATAACTATTTCGTAGTCTTTATCTAAGCAGGTAATCCGTCTTCGACAAATCCTTGAGCCGCTCGACCGCCTTGATCTCCCGCATCACTTTGACCACGGCTTTTGGCACCAGTTCCTCCCACCGTCCACCCTTGATCATCCGATCGCGAATTTCGGTCCCCCAGTATTCTTTTCGCTTGAACATTGGCTGTATTTTTGTCTTGAAACCTGCCTCCTTGAAAAGGCGTCTAACCAGCGGGTTGCCTGAGTAGACGATTTCAAAGGGCGGGGAGAGCGAAATCACGTGTGATACCCAGACCGCATTGTTGTTCACGTCTGGTATGGGAATGAGGTGCACTCGCGAGAGGTCTATCCCTGCCGCCGCTAGGGCGCGGGTGAGCATGAGCACTCGCTCACCTGCCGTGAAGGGGTTCTCTAGCGTGTGGCTCTCCTGCGCGCTCCCTATCCCCACGATTAATTCGTCGACTTCGCGCAGGATCTGCTTCGCAACTTCGATATGTCCTTTATGGGGGGGTTGCCAGCGCCCGATAATCATGGCACGCATTAAGATACACCTTTTTATTACTTTCAATGACCCCTCGTATAAAGACGCTTAAAAATATGCGGGGTAAAGAGTGGAGAGAAATAAAATTTGCGGCGGGAAGTCCACTTTTTCGGGCCGAAGCAAATTGCCGACTTTCGGTCACCTTCTATAATGAATTTTCCTTCACCGCAAGTTAGTGGTAATTGGTCAAATTTGAATCGATTCTAAGCCACTATATGTACCTAACGTCTAGAAGATTTTTCCACATATCCGAGTCGAAGTCTTTCCTTATGCACTCGATGAATTCGATGTGCTGGTGACCCGTGTTTCTCCGACCCTATCGCTCTCCTATCCGTTCGGTAAGTTTCTGGGGCCAGAGATCATTTCTGCACATTAATGAGCTAATTTGGGGCCAAACGCCGCTAAAACGGGCTTAATACAAGATTGCAACCCTCTCGCCCTCGTTTAGAGGTTTTCGGTAAAAAGCGTGCCCCACCCAATAAAAATGCGTTTTCATGACATATTTATAAAATTTCAACAAATTTTAACTAAAATTATCATTAATTTGTCCTAAAATTGTACTTGTAACAGAAAAGTATTTAAGGAATAAAGAACCAAAAAGATAAGGATTTTCCTATGAAAAATTAGAAAATTCTATCCCAAAAAGGGAATTTTCATGTATGGAGGCTGGCAAAAGGGTTGGCAAAGGGACTGGCAAAAGGGTATTGTGAAGCGAAGGGGTCTGATCGATATTTACGCTGATATTCTGAACGCGATCGACCATGGGGCTTGTAAAACCCACATTGTTTACAGGGCCAACCTGAACTTCAACCGATGCAAACGATACGTAAGTGACCTAGTCAAGGGTGGACTGATAAAAGTTCAGACCAACTCGCCATCGACCTGGGCGATCACCGATCGGGGCCATGAGTTCTTAAAAAAACATAGGGAACTTAGAGGACTTCTCTCTTAATAGAATCCTCCTCCCATAGGGTGTCGCCTTACCTCCTCTTTCCCTCTCAAACTCGATGAACTTAAACTCGGCCAAAAAATCAAGGACCCTTTTCACCTTGGATTCAGGGAGCGCGACTTCCTTCGCTATCTCCTCAACCTCGTGCCATTTCCCGTCCCCAAAAACACGAAAAATGTCATCTATCTGTGGCATGTCTCAAGATGTTCATTCGGGTAAATAAGCCTTAGCTAACTTGAAGTTCTGACTATAGTTCTAACAACCGATGGCACTACTAAGAGTTCTGACCAAGAGTTCGCAAACCTCTTTTCGGGCGGGTTTACATTATCTGTAGTGAAAATTAAGGGAATTTCCCTATGAACTAGGGAATTTTCGATGAGGTGAGGCTGGCAAATGAGTGGCATGAAGCGAAGGGGTCTGATCGACATTTATGCTGACATCTTAAACGCAATCGATGATGGGGCTTGTAGAACCCGCATTGTTTATAAGGCCAACCTGAACTTCAGCCGATGCAAGCAATACATAAGAGACTTGGCCAAGGGTGGACTGATAAAAGTTCAGACCAACTCGCCATCGACCTGGGCGGTCACCGATCGGGGCTATGAGTTATTAAAGAAGCACAGAGAACTTAAAGGATTTCTCTCTCGATAGAATCCTACGTCCATAAGGTGTCGCTTTACTCTTTTTCTTTCCCTCATCGAACTCGATGAATTTAAACTCGGCCAAAAAATCAAGTATCTTTTTCACCTTGGATTCAGGGAGCGCGACTTCCTTCGCTATCTCCTCAACCTCGTGCCATTTCCCGTCCCCGAAGACGTAAAATACATCATCTATTTGCGACATGACGTAAGACTGTATTCATCCAAACAAATAAACCTAACTAAATTCAAATTCTGCACTTAATTCTACCACCAATGGTACTACCTAGGGTTCTGACCAAGAGTTCGCAAACCTCTTTTCGGGCGGGTTTACATTATTTTTTGAACTGGGTGGATGTTTAATTAGGGGGGTAAAGAAGTAACCAGGAGGTGAGTATGATGACTAACGAGTTGGTCGCGGAGGGTAAGGACCTCATCGAACTCGAGGACGCAGAGCGAGAAGCTATGGCGGTCATAAGAAGGCGCATACACTCCAAGATAAAGAACCTGTTTATAGAAGCCTCTGATCTTAAGCGGACTGGGGACCTAACCACTTATGATATCAAGGGGCGCTTGGACATGGTGACCAAATCTAAGGGTGTGTTCAGTAAGGAAAAAGTGGAGGAGCGAGATTTCAAGATCGTGATCGATGCCTCGAACGGAAAGTGCATAGGAGCTAGGGTCTAGACCGAGTCTCCGCGATTAATGGGGTTAAGCCCTTAAATCGCGGAATTGTTAGTTATTGTTTGAATTAAAGGAGTGGTGGTTTTGTGCCCCGGGCAATCGTGAAAGGAAAACTTGTTAGAGTTCCCTATAATCATAGATTACCTAAGCCAAAAAAGAAAACTACAAAAATGTCGGATTCCGCACTTCAATCACCTTCAGAAGAAGATTGGAAATATCAGCCCGTTTTACTGGATGGGGAAAAAATCATTTCATGCAAGAGGACAAGAGTAGCAAAAAAACAAGGCAAAGAAACCTACGAGATTGATGAAACACCTTATGGCAAAATTAACGTGATAAATGATGATCTTAAATGGAGAGCTAACCCTTTTTGTGGCGCACACCACAGTGGACGGTTATTTTTGACGACCAAACGATTGGTGCATGTAATCAAACAAGGTTCAGTGATGGGCATCTATCCAACATATGCAGTAGATTTCGACCGACCGTTAAGTACCCTCCAAACCGCCGCTATCGAAACAGGAGGTCCCACTTACTGGGGAAGGTTTAAACGCAAATTAGTATTTCCTGGAAAAAGGCTCGCGGTGCAGTATTACAAGGGAGATGTGGACATGTTTGGAGACACCATATTGGCACAACGAGGAGGGACTCCGGTAGATGAACAAAACGAGACATCTAAAAAGCGTGAACTACGCGAAAAACGCGAACGACTAGAACTCGAAATAGAAAATCCCAAACCAGGGGCGAGCAAAGCTGACCAGAACAAACTTAAAGAGGAACTAGACACGATCAAACGAAAAGAGATTGAACTAGACAAGCGCAGCCCAGGAATCACACTAGAAAAGCGCAACCTAAAAGAGCGCGCGCTATTAGCAGTAGCTGGACGAAGAGAAGCCTTTCTAGATCGCGCCCCTGAAAAGCGCAGATTTCATATAGTCAGCGACAAAGTAGACGAGTTTTTGAAGGAAATAAAAAGGAGAGCCGGAATTGAATAAAAGCGCGGATAAAATCGCTGGATTCCTGAAGATTGATCAATTATCTATCAAACTTAAGACATGGGATTTGCACAACCGCTTTTCTTTAGCAAGCAATCATTTAAACTAACTTGGAGGAGAAACTTAAACCGGCTGCTGACGGGGGCAAAAATGAAGAAAAAGCGTGAAATTATTTACTTCAAGGCGAAAAGCAGAAAAAGTATGCGGGGGAGGGAAAAAAGGGAAGGTGAGCGAATGAGCTTATTCGATGAGGAGAAGGAAATGATCAGTCTTGAGGACGCAGAGCGAGAGGCCATAGCGGTCATAAGAAGGCGCATGTATAAGATAGAGAACATGCTCATCAAATCCTCTAATCTCACGCGGGTTGGGGATCGATACGCGTATGAGATCAAGGCGCGCGTGGATACCGTTCCCCAATCTAGGGGTAGATTCCGCAGAGGTAAAGTGGAGACGCAAAACGTCGCGATCTTGATTGATGCCTCGAGCGGGGAGTGCATAGGGTTCAGCGAAGTTGAGCTGGAAGAGTGATGCAGGAACTAATCGCCAAACTCGTTAAAGACATGGGTCCAATCTCGGCAAATGTCAATATAACTGCCAGCTTCCAGTGAAGGGAGAGGGAAAGCCATTCAGCGAAAAGAAGTTACAGCTTAGGAGAAAAACTGAAAAGTCCGTGCGATTCATCGATATTTAAACATTGCATTCTCCAATTGTAGGTGTTGATGACATGTGCCTCAGTTGCCAATCTAGCTAGATATTAGGCTAGGGCACATATTCACGGAATTTAACTTATTGAAAATCCTTACCAATAGTTCCTAAAACATTTACAGAACACAGATTATCTTTTCATCGGATAATCATGCCCTCCATCTGGGTCTCGGACGAGGACTATGAAGCTCTGATATATATCAAGGCTGACTTGGAGAGGTTCCGCAAGAAGCCCGCTAGCTTTTCCGACGTTGTATCCCATCTGATGGTCAAGAAGCGAATGTTGGGGGGCAAAAGTAGGAAGGAGGTAAGAGAAAAATGATAGTGGAGCTCGGTGCTGGAATCCTCGCCATAGGCGCGTTGGGCTATGCGATCCATTGGCAAAGGAGGCAGGCGAGGTGGGCAAGGATACCGCGGTGGGCTAGGATACGCGAGGAGCGGGTGAAGAAGTTAAAATGGCTCGGGAATCGCATAGATTCGCTCTGGAATGAGACACACAGAGAGGAGTTGAGAAGGTTAAAACGGCTCAAGAAGAGGAAAATCGAAGAGGGGGAGTGAGGTGGTGATGGTCGGGCTTGGAGTCAGTGTGTTCGCGATAGGCGCCGCGGGCTACTCGCTCTGGATATTGCGCAGGCGGAAGGCGATGCTCAGGAGGCACGCGCTGCAGCAGCGAAAGGTAATGAAATACCTAGAAGAGAAATAGGTCTGAAGAACCCGAACACCCCCAGCTCGGC
>LQHI01000046.1 GCA_001515185.1 Hadesarchaea archaeon DG-33
GCTACGGAATCCGCAAAGGCGATCTCCCGCCTGAAAAATTCCGAAAACTCTGCATCAAGCTGACCGAGGAGAACATCGCCCACATGCGGGAGGAGATGAACTCGCTCGGCTTTTCAATCGATTGGTCTACCGAGTACCGGACGATGGATCCGGACTACTACAGGCGAACCCAGCTATCCTTCGTGCAGCTCTACAAGCGTGATTTGATCTATCGGGGCGAGCATCCTGTCAACTGGTGCCCGCGATGCGAAACCGCGATTGCCGATGCTGAAGTCGAATACGAAGATCGAGAGGCGACATTCAGCTACATCAAGTTCAAGCTCCACGGCGAGGACGAGTACCTCACCATAGCCACCACCCGACCCGAGTATCTTCCCGCATGCGTGGTCGTGGCGGTTTACCCCGGGGACGAACGCTACGGAAAACACGTTGGAAAAAAGCTCGAAGTCCCACCATTCGGTCAAGTCGTCGAACTCATCGAGGACCACGAGGTAGATCCCGAGTTCGGCACGGGCGTGGTGATGGTCTGCACCTTCGGCGATAAGACTGATGTGCGGTGGACGAAACGCTACAAGCTACCCGTGGTCAAACTCATCGATGAAAAAGGGAACATGAGCGGGGCAGCTGGCAAATATGCTGGGCTGACACTCGAGGAGTGCAAGCGTGCAATCATTGATGACCTCCGCAAAGCGGGTCTGCTCGTGAAGCAGGAGAAGCTGGCTCAAAGCGTCGGGGTGTGCTGGCGGTGCAAGACTCCGGTTGAAATCCTGACGAAGCCGCAGTGGTTCATGAGAGTGATAGACATGAAGGACAAGGTGATCGAGAGCGCTAAGCAAGTTCGTTGGGTTCCCGAGCACATGCGGCAGAGGTTAATCGACTGGGTAGAGTCGATGGATTGGGACTGGGTGATCTCGAGGCAGCGGGTCTTTGCGACCCCGATTCCGGCTTGGTACTGTACAAGTTGTAAAGAGCCTATTGTCGCCGAGGAGAAACAGCTGCCCGTGAACCCTGCGAAAGATAAACCACCAGTCGAACGATGCCCGAAATGTGGCAACAAAAGCTTCGAGCCCGAGCAAGATGTGCTCGACACGTGGATGGACAGTTCAATAACGATTGCCGCTCATGCTGGCTGGCCAGAGCTCGACCGACGTCTCTTTCCAGCAGACCTTCAACCCAATGGGACCGACATCATCCGCACATGGGACTACTACCTGCTGGTCCGACACCTGGCGCTGCTAGGCGAGGCGCCCTATCGCACGGTGCTCATCAACGGTATGGTTTTTGGTGAAGACGGCCGAAAGATGTCGAAGTCACTCGGCAATTACGTCGACA
Organism: Hadesarchaea archaeon DG-33; assembly: GCA_001515185.1. Classification (GTDB taxonomy): domain Archaea; phylum Hadarchaeota; class Hadarchaeia; order Hadarchaeales; family Hadarchaeaceae; genus DG-33. The sequence goes on from LQHI01000046.1 coordinate 1,333, forward strand.
CGACCATGGCTCGGGGCAAGTATGGGGCCGATGCCCTACGTCAGTGGGCAGCGATTGGCGCCTCTACGGGTTCCGACATCCCCTTCAGCTGGAAGGATGTCGAATTCGGTTACCGATTCATGCGTAAGTTCTGGAATGCTGCACGTTTCGCTGGGGCCCACCTGAACGCGAAAATTGCTGAACTCGACCCGAAGAAGCTCAAGTTTAGACCTGTCGACCTCTGGATCCTTAGCCGTCTCAACCGACTTATCAAGCAAACCACGGACTGGCTCGATGACTTCCAGTTTAACCACGCGCTAAGTGCAATCCAGACCTTCGTGTGGCACGAGTTTTGCGATATGTACATCGAAGAAGTTAAACACCGCCTCTATGGTGACGATTCCACTGCCGACGCTGCACGGTATACGCTTTACCATGTGATATTAGCCGCCACCAAACTGCTCGCTCCATTCATACCGTACTTCTCCGAGGAGGTTTACCAGGCCCACTTCGTCAAAGATCACCCATACCCAAGCGTTCACGTCTCAAGCTGGCCCGAGGCAAACGAGGAGTTTATCGATGAATCAGCCGAGCGAACCGTAGAGATAGCAAACTTGATAGTGAGTGCTCTTCGACAATTCAAGTCTGCGCACAAGATGGCGCTTAGCAAGGAACTTTCATCGGTCGAAATTTATTCCTCTAACAAGGAGATAGCAAAAGATTTGAAGCAGGTTGGTGATGACATCTCCGGCACCATGCGCGTGAGCAAGCTCAACATCAAAGTCGGCAGGCCGAAGCTGGCCGAGCGCGTGCTTGCGGTCGAACCCAAATTGGCAAAGCTAGGGCCGCGTCTACGTGCGGACGCCAAACTTGTCGTGCAAGCTTTGCGTGAGGCTAAGCCAGAGATACTAGCAAAACAGCTTGCAAAAGGGAAGCTCAAAATCCGCGCGGGTGGAAAGCAATTCGAACTCGCGCCTGAAGATGTGAGGGTGATAAAAGAGACCGCGAGCGCCGGGCACAAAGTCGAAGTCATTGATATCCAAGAGCCCGCGTTAACTATCCTGATCGCATCTTCATGAGTTGGGTCTATGTTCTAAGGTAAGATAAAACTATGATCACCATGAAAATTGCGATGAAAATCGCCATCGTAATTAATCTACTGCGTGCCATGCGTTTCTGTTGTTTTTTGAAGATGTCCTCGCACGAGGGTGAACAGAAAAATTTATCTGACTCAATCGCCTTCCCGCAAACAATGCAATGTCTGTGATCCTCTGGCATCTTATCATCCGGGTACAATCGTAGTACCACTGTGCTCCGCACCCCTTAAAATCTCCGGTAAGCGTTTAATCTCGTGCTTCCCCAACACAAGCGTTTGGATGCCCGTCCGTTGGATGAGCTTCGCGCTAACAGGGTCGACTATCATGTTAGCCCCCGGTTTCAATTTTTTAACCGCTACCAGCTTCATGAGTTCCTCTCCAGTCATAACCTCGAACTTCTTCGCTTTTGGGTTAAGTTTAGGATCAGCTGTGTAGACTCCACCCACATCTGTGAAGAAAATCAAAAGTTTGGACTTGCTCGAATTAGCCAACATCGCGGCGACCGCATCGGTGGTTTGGCCGGGCATTATACCGCCCATCACAGGAACTTTATCCCTAAGCATCACCCTAATTGCCTCTTCAAACGTGGTAAGGGGTTTCTGTTCCGCGAGATTGCCGAGGGCCGCAATCAAAAGCCGGGCATTCAGACGCGTAACATCTATGCCTATGATGTCGCAGAGGGTGCTTGAGGCTTTCAGTTTTCGTGCCACCTCTATGTATTTGCGCGAAGGCCCCCCTCCACCGGTGACGACGAGGATTTCATGCCTCTGCGACTTAAGCGCACGGAGCGTCTGAGCTACCTCTCGAATGCAACCCACATCCGGCTCCTCCGGCGCCAAGATCGACCCACCAAAGCAAAATGTCACTCGCACTTTATCACCAAAGTAAGTTCGGCGCCATATTATTAACATTCGTGGTTGAAACTATGATGGGATACGAATGTCTGTCGATAGTAAGGCGCGTTACCAATTTAAGCGGATGCTCGAAGATTTGGCTAGCAAGCGCGGCCGGGGAACCGAGCTCATCTCGGTCTACATTACCCCAGATTTTGAAATCGTCAAAGTTATCCAACAGCTCCGGGATGAGCAAGGGACTGCAGCAAACATAAAATCGAAGACGACCCGAAAGAACGTTATAAGCGCTCTCGAGCGAATTGTCCAATTCTTGCGCACCTACGCCGACACTCACAGGCGCCCCCCTTCAAATGGGATGGCCATATTTTGTGGAAACGTGGCTGGACGAGAGGACATCGCCGACATCAAGCTTTATTGGGTCGAGCCACCTGAGCAGATAACTATCAGAATGTATCGCTGCGACCAAGAGTTCGTGCTCGACCCGCTGCGAGAGATGCTCCAAGTTAAGGAGACCGTGGGAGTGCTCGTCATGGATCGACGAGAGGCAACGCTCGCGACCCTGCGTGGCAAACGCGTCGATATCGTAAGAAAGTTGACCTCAGGCGTCCCAGGAAAACACGGCAAAGGAGGCCAGTCTGCACGACGTTTCGAACGGTTGATAGAAATCGCTGCTCATGAGTATGCGAAAAGGGTTGCTGAAGCTGCCAACGATATATTTTCGCAAATCCCAGATCTGCGGGCGGTCCTAGTCGGTGGGCCTGGGCCGACTAAAGACGAATTCTTGAAAAGTGAATTGCTGCAAGAAAGAATCAAGAAGAAAATCGCTGGAGTGCTCGATACCGGCTACACCGATGAGCAGGGAGTAAAGGAAATGGTCAACAAATCAGGTGAGATACTCGCCGATCTCGATATCCTGAAGGAAAAATCGCTCGTACAACGCTTCATGGAGGAGCTCGTCGCGGGCAGGGGACTAGCGACGTATGGCGAGCGGGAAATAAGACACTCCCTTGAGCTGGGAGCTGTCGAGCTATTGTTAATCTCAGAAGGGATACGGAAAACCCGCGTAACTGCCAAATGTCAATCTTGCGGGCATGAGCTGCAGGAAACCGTTGAGGATGTTGAAAAATTCGCAAAACAGCTAGCTGCGCGTGAATGCCCGAGCTGCGGCGAAACCAGATTGTCGTTAGTCGAGAGCAAGGATGTCGTGCAAGAGCTGCTGGAGTTAGCGGAGAAGTTCGGTGCTGGCGCTGAGTTCATCTCAACCGAAACCGAGGAGGGCAAACAACTTCTGATAGCTTTCAAAGGGTTAGCAGCGCTCTTGAGGTTTAGACCTGCCGCGTGAAGGTTCATCAGGGGAGGTTCGCGATGGAAATTGTGATTAAGGCGATTATAAAAGAAAGTGGGGTAACATTTTTTTCAAAATCTAGTAAGGAAGTTTCAGCATGAACAGGACAAAAATTAGAGGACATCGGCGGGCAAAGAGTGTCAAATGGTGGATCCCTAGGTTAGTCTTTATCGCTACTCTCTGTGGGTTCGTAGCTTGGATAGTTTGGGCTTATGTTTGTCAAAAGCAACTCGTTTGGATACCCGAAACTACTTTTTGGCATAGGATGAGCGTATGCATGGGCGAGAGCTGGTACATTCCTTTGATATTTGGGGCGATTGGCGTCATATCCTTCATATTACTCGAAAAGAAATATGGTAAAAAAAGCAAATGATGATTTTTTGGCCCCAAGCTGAAATTTCAAGCAGTTATTGCGATTACTTCATTTTGAGTATAAAAACTACACTAATCATGATAGCAATGCCCGCTATGCCCGCCGCTATAAACATCAAGTTAATTCCATCGACTGAATCTACCGGGTAACTAGCAGCATCGTTGGGGTTGGTTCCCGCATGATATTCTTGGGAGTTAGTGTAACCGTCTCCGTCCTTATCGCCGTTTGCATCATTTTCATTCAGGTCCAGCCCGTACTGACTCTCCCAAGGGTCTGGCATCCCGTCAAGATCAGAATCGGTTTCAAATTTCAAAATGAGATCTTTTGTCAACGGCTGAAACATC
>LQHI01000047.1 GCA_001515185.1 Hadesarchaea archaeon DG-33
TCGACCTTGAAGCTGCAACCGCCCTCTCGATGCGTGGTCTCGGTTCGGGGCTCACCAGCTATCACTTCGAGCTTTCGCGTTCGAAACTCTCCTCGCACAGGGGTGGTCTGGTTGAGGACTGTTCGCACATGGTGGTGAACTTGCATCAGCGCTTGACCGATTAGCTGTTTCTTTGGCAGTAGTTTTTCGGGAATCTTGACTACCGCGATGTCCCCCACTATATCAAAGGCCCTGACCTGTTTGAGTTCCTCGTCCGGCATTTGTCCTCTCAAAGCCTCGCGCAGATTTCTTGGCATAATGACCAAAAACAGTTTAACGTCAGACCAAAAGGTTTTGCGGCTCAGATCATTTCCCTACGCTTCGTCACCAAGATGCTTATCCCAAACAGAACAACCGCGTACGCCAACAACACAAAGAAACTCAGGGTGGGGTCTTGGCTAGCTCGCATCATCCCCCCCATCATCGGTCCGCCAAATCCAAATCCCCCTATCAACTGCTCGAGGGGTAACCCGTAGGTGGAGGCGACCGCATCCCCCGCTCGATCGGGCATGAACCAAGGATCATAGCCAGCGTAAGCCAGACTACTTGAAATGATCGTGAAAACCACCATGAAGGTCAGGAGCGTGGCTATCGTCGCCCCCATACCCCCCTTCAGTATGGAACTGAAAGCGAATGCCAGGCTTATTATCGAGCATGCCAGCATCAGCATGAGAGCTAACGAACCTATTATCCCCACGGGCACCTGTCCGTAGAACGCGAGCAGAGCGCCAACCGATATCAGATATGCTGTGATTATTATTGTGGCTGTGGCAATGAAGCAGGCGAGGTATTTTCCAACTACTATGGTGGTCCGCTTCACGGGGTTTGGGAACAGAATATATCCCGTTTTGCTCTCGAACTCGGAAGCAATGGCGTCTCCCGCGAAGAAAACTGCAGCAAGAATGGCCAGCGCGCCCATCGATGTCACGAACATCGCGAAGAGTTCGGGCCCCCATTGGCTTATGAGTTGTTCTGGGATGCCTATCCGCCTTAGGAGGTCCAGCCCCTGGTAGAGCCCGATTATTAAAATAATGACGAGAACTGTAATTGCAAGTGCTCCGTAGAACCGCTTTCTTCGGAACTGCTTCAGCAGCTCGTATTTCGTGACCACCTTCAGCTTCTCGAACTCGCTCAAATGGTCGCCTCCGTAAGTTTGAGGTAAGCCCGCTCGAAAGATCGATATTTTTTCTTCAAGCGGCCAATATCATCATAAGCACGCAGTTTTCCGTGGTCGATTATTGCCACTTTCTTGCAAATTTGGGCGACCTCGGTGAGAAGGTGTGACGCGAAGAACACAGTTTTCTTTTTTCGCGCTTCTTTCAGAATCTCTCGTGTTTCCATCATGCCTCTGGGATCAAGGCCCAGCGAAGGTTCGTCAAGGATGAGAATCGGCGGATCGTGAAGCATGGCTTGCGCGAGTGCTAGGCGCTGTTTCATTCCTCGAGAGAACTTTTCTATTTTGACATTCGACCATTTTTCGAGCCTTACAAGTTTGAGCACTTCCCCTATTCGGTTGTCCAGCTTGCGCCCACTCATTCCCCTGAGGCGCCCCACATATCTAAGAGTCTCGTCTGAGGTTAGGAACTGATAAAACTCAGGAGTTTCCAAAATGGTCCCCACATTCGAAATTGCCCGTTCTCGCTCCTCCATGACGTTAACACCTGCGAGATAGGCTTCACCTGCGGATGGACGCAGCAGCCCGCAAAGGATTTTGAGGGCGGTGGTCTTCCCAGCGCCATTCGGGCCCAGCAGCGCGACATCTTCGTTCCATTTTACGCTAAGCGAAAAATTGTCCAGCGCTAAAAAACTATTGTAATACCTAGTCAGCCCCTTGAGGAGTATTGACTCACGCATGGTATCATTCGGCCTCTTTCATCTGAACAACTATTAATATTTTTGTCTTGTGACTTTTTAAAACATTGCATAAAATTTGTTATAGGTAAAAAGTTTATACTTGATAATTCGAAAGCAAATCACGCGGAATAAATGTTGTACAAAATTTCCCCCACGATTGGTATTTCATGCCCGCAGTTGGGACAACAATTTCCCTTTAAATTTATTTTGACAAATTCAAGCCCAAAGCGTTTGATGAGTATCTCGCCGCAGTTCGGGCAGTAAGTGTTCTCATACATATGCCCGGGCACGTTGCCGAGGTAAACGAACTCGATGCCCTCCGATCTCGCTATGTCATGCGCTCGCTCGAGGGTGGAAACGGGTGTTGGCGGCGAGTCAAATTTGTAGGCTGGATAGTAAGATGTGAAGTGCAACGGGGTTTCTCTGCCCGCCTCGCGAAGGTGATGCTTGATCAGCTCGCGCAGTTGCTCTTCTCTGTCGTTAACTCCGGGTATGATGAGATTGACCACCTCTACATGCATCCCAAAATTTTTTGCTTCGTGTACGTTTCTCCAGACGACCTCGACATCAACCCCACAATATTTGCGAACCGCCGCTGCATCGCCCTTAACGTCTATACACATCGCGTCCAGTCCGGCATCGTGGAGCATTCGCAGCGCCTCGAGCGTCATGTAGCCGTTGGTCACGTAGGTGTTGTAAAGTCCCCGCTCCTTGGCTAGCTTAAAAACGTCAAGCGAGTACTCGAAGAGCAGCGTTGGTTCGTTGAACGAAATCGAGGTACCTTGACAACGCTCTCGTAACACCTGAGCAACGAATTCCTCCGGGCTGAGGTAGTTGGCGAGCTTCGGGTTTGGGGGTGACTTTGAGATGTTCCAGTTCTGACACCATGGACAACTGAAATTGCAAGAGTACGTACCAACTGTTAGCGCAATGCTCCCCGGCCAAAAATGGTAGAAGGGCTTTTTCTCGATGGGGTTCGCGGAGATGGAGGAGATGTCGCCGTAGACGAGTGTGTGGAGTTTGCCGCCGATGTTTTTCCGCGTCTTGCAGAAGCCGAGGTCGCCGGGAGCGATTTCGCAACGGCGTTCGCAGAGGTTACATTGCACTCGTTTATTCGACAATTCCTCGAATAGCAGCGCTTGCTTGATGGTGGGCCTCTCGAGTCCAGCCAATTTTATACCCATACCAAATTGTATTTCTTTCTTTGACCTTAACTAAGCACAACTGGCTTTTTACCCAAAAATTCCGCTGCTGTTAGTACTCTCTTCCCCCGACGTTTGCCTTCATCCCAAACTTCACGTGTCCACTCCTTAAACTTTGGTTCACGAGGCAAGTGATGGTCATAGATCATCAACCGCAAATCAGTTTTCCTAAGTATTCGCACGGCGTTCGATACTGCGCGATTCATGGTGGTGCGGGTGGTTAGATAGCCAAGCATGTAGGTCATGGGGCCATCGAGAATGAGCAAGTCAGGATTTTCTCGGATGATCCAGTTGGCATAATCCTCGATAATCGGACCGTCAAGATCAGAAGAATGGATCAGCTTCTCGCCACCATACTCGATAACAGTTGCGAAGACCCAGCCCACACGCGAGAATTCGATGCCATGGAAGAGGGGCGGTGTGAATCTGAGCTTGGTGCGCCCAAATTTGAATTCTTTACCTTCGGGAAATTTGATCTCTATATCTCTGAACTTAAGCTCGGGTATCACTTTAGCTGAGTTCCATTTTTGGACACGTTTTTGGAACCACTTGAGTCCCTTTTTGAACAACTCCCGGCGTCTTTGATTGTAATCTCCGAAGCTCTTGTCTCGAGCGCGGGGAATTTCATCAAGCGGATTTCCATATGACTTCCGCTCTCGCTTCTGCAGCATATCATTAAGACCGACCTTACCAAAGGAGCGGCATAGATTGTCGAAAAAATGCTCGGCTCGCCCTCGTTGAGAATCATTGATGTGGTCGTTGGGATTTTTCACCAGTAGGAGTTTGTTTTTGTAAAGTCCGCGGTCGAAGTCGGTGAAGTGATCGTAGTGGTAGTGAGAAATCACAACCACATCCGCCTTGCGACTCGCCTTCTTGATCGCGCGTCTCCCTTGAGCCGCCCAGTAAAGCTTTTTCGCCCATGGCGCCGGGAAGCTCGGATGCATCACCGCGACCCCGGGGTCGATGAGAACGCTGACATCAGGCGTTTTGACCAAGGTGCACAATGATTTTGCGCCGAGCGAATCGAACCAAATCGGCTTGAAAGAAATCATACCCATATACCCAACGTTTTGAGTTCTGTTCTGTAAATTTAAAGGATTTCAAAGCACAAGTGACTTTTGGGTTAGGGATGGTTCGTAGGTGCCCGAAGTGTGGCAGCAAGATGCTTAAGGATTCGACGGCAGTTGTCAAGCTCAGAGCACTCGATGCCCGGTATTATTGTACAAATTGTGGCTACTTTGGGGCTCTGGTTTGGGAAGATGGCGATTTCAAGAAGGTCGATACCCTTCCCAAATCCAAGTGGTTACGCAAACGGCTGAAGCATGGGCAATGAAATTACCTACAACGACCACCGGCTTCATGTGTCGACCGATATATCTTAGCAATATAACTGCCCTTGCACGCATCAACACGATCGTTTCCACTTATGAAGCCGGAAATAATCTTGCTATCACCGGCGCCCGTTATCTATAGCGTCGCAACGTGCCAGTCATAACCGTAAGTAGTTTCGTAGTCAGTATCTGTTGTGACGTCGTTAGGGGTGAAAGTATGTGTGTACGTTTGGTATGCTCCCCCTGCGATGCTTATCCTAACTGTAGCAGTGGTGTCTTCAGTGACACCATGAGCATCGTAATATCTCACCTTCACAACGTAGTCACCGGCTTGGGCACTCTCCATCGTGAAATGCTCCGGGCCATAACCATCTACATCATCTACGTCGAGTTCCGCGCCCGATATTCCATCTTCGGCTTCAGTTTTTTGCCACCAGTAGGTATGCTCGTAATTCGGGTCCCATACGTGTAGGTCAACATCTGTTTCGTCGGTGTTCCACGTGAGCTGTATCCAGATGTCCATCACTGGAACGTTAGCGGTTACAGTGAATACATTGCTTTGGTCAACGATGTTTCCTGCTTCGTTCTTGACTTTTATCCGGAAAGTGTTTGTGCCAGTTATCAATACACGCGTCTCCATAAACGTCCAAATGCCATCTCCCGCTGTTACATCGTCGTGGGTGCCATCATCGTATACGGGAATTTCTTCATCTGCACCGTTGAAGTTCAAGTAGACATTGCCTTTGAATGTCGTTTCGCCTTGTTGGGGGTTCTTTACTGTTCCCTTGATATACTGAATTCTTTGGTCAGTTGTGCCAGCACGCCTCCCCAAAATCCTCCGTTCCCGGAGACGAAAGTAAATATATGCCAATAACTGTTACAACCGTTACCACGGTTAAGGTGATAACTAATACTACTATGACACTCTCTTTCATCAATTCACCTCCGATTACCGTGATAATAAGCGCATTTAAATAAATATCTAAAAATTTTTGCACTAAATTCGTTCACTTGCCAACATAGTCCAGCCAGAATTCGTACTTAGACTCCTTTCCGCGGACAGTATTGAAGAATATGCGTTGAAGCTTCTCCGTGATCGGCCC
>LQHI01000048.1 GCA_001515185.1 Hadesarchaea archaeon DG-33
ATGCTTCGCTCCGCAGCGAAAAATTACAGAAATGTTGTGGTGATTGTTAATCCTAACGAATATAACGAGGTTTTAAAGGAGTTGAGGGAAAAAGACGGCGAACTAAGCGATAAAACTAGAGAAAGGCTAGCTGTGGACGCATTTGCCCACACCGCAAGATATGATACAATAATTTCAAATTACTTACGGGGAATGTTTCACGGAGAAGAGTTTCCGGATTCACTTTCTTTAACTTATAAGAAAATTCAAAATTTGCGCTACGGCGCGAACCCACATCAAAAAGCCGCATTTTATGGGGAGGATATCAAAGAACCCAGCATCACGAACGCAAGAAAGTTATGGGGAAAGGAACTGTCGTACAACAACATCCTTGACTTGGGAGCATCCCTTGAAGTCGTGAAGGAATTTGAAAATCCAACCTGTGTTATTGTGAAGCACACCAGCCCAATTGGTGTGGCGACAGCCGAGAGGATTTTCGACGCATACAAACTCGCACATCAAACTGACCCGATATCGGAGTTCGGTGGGATAGTTGCTCTGAATAGAGAAGTTGATGCGGATACGGCACGGGAGATGTCAAAAGTATTTTTAGATGCAATCATTGCCCCAAAAAGAAAAAGAACATACGTCTGTTAGAGATTGAACTAGAACCTAGGAGCGACGGGAAAGAAATAAGATCTGTTGTAGGGGGTTTGCTCGTCCAAGAGAGAGATATAAAGAAGTTAGACCTCCGCGATCTCAAAATAGTGACCAAGAGAGCCCCAACCGATGAGGAAATGAAATCCTTGCTATTTGCGTTTAAAGTTGCCAGATATTGCAAATCAAACGCTTTGGTTTTTGCGAAGGACGAAAGAACGGTTGCAATTGGTTTTGGACAGCCCAGCAGAATAGATGCTGCGCGCATTGCAGTGAACAAAGGCGGAGAAAATTTGAAAGGCGCTGTGGTGGCGAGCGATGGATTTTTGCCATTTAGGGATGTTGTTGATGTCGATGTCGTCGCAGATGCCGGCGCAACCGCTATCATCCAACCTGGAGGGTCAATCAGGGATCAAGAAGTTATCGGTGCTGCGAACGAATATGGTATCGCGATGATATTCAGTGGCATGAGGGTATTCAAGCACTAAAGACCTAACTTTTCCCTTTACAGATAAACCAAAACCCCATGATTTTTACTGAATCTTCTTTACCTGAGTATGGTATTCATTGAGCGACTTAATGTCAATTTTTCCCTTCGATATTCTCTCTATTGCCTGAACAGCAGCACTCGCGCTCGTTAGAGTTGTAATATAGGGAATCCCAAGATCTATTGCCGCCCGTCGTATCTGGTACCCATCGCGCGCCGGATTTCGTCCTACAGTTGGGGTATTGATAATTAAATCGACATCACCAGCACGAATGTAATCTATGATGTTTGGACGCCCCTGGGAGACTTTCAATACTAGTTTTGATTCGACGTCAGCTTTCTGGAGCACGTCGCTCGTGCCATCAGTGGCTAAGATCTCGAACCCAAGTTTCTTGAGCTTTCTTGCAACCGGAACGAACTCCTGTTGGTCCCCCTTTCGTACACTCATGAAGATCCTTCCAGAAGTCGGGAGCTTGTTACCAGCCGCCAGCTGGGCCTTGAAAAATGCCCTACCCTGATCACGGTCTATACCCATGACTTCACCGGTCGACTTCATCTCCGGGCCTAGAACCGGATCGACGCCGGGAAGTTTAATGAAGGGGAAGACGGATTCCTTCACACAAACATACGGGATCTCTACCTCCTTCGGAATTCCAAGATCGTCGAGTGAATATCCAAGCATAACTTTGGTGGCGACTTTCGCTAAGGGGATTCCAATCGCCTTTGATATAAAAGGCACCGTACGGCTCGCCCGCGGATTTACCTCGAGCACGTAGACTACATCATTTTTGACCGCATACTGGATGTTCATCAGCCCGATAACGTTTAACTCCCTTGCAAGCCTAATGGTGTAATCCTTGATCGCCTTGATGGCTTTCTCGCTCAGGATTTGAGGCGGCATAACCATGGCCGCATCTCCCGAATGAACACCGGCTTCTTCGATGTGCTCTAGGATCCCACCGATGAAGGTTCGTTTGCCATCCGAAACCGCATCGACATCGACTTCAATCGCCTGGGAGAGGAACTTGTCGATGAGGACGGGGTGCTCCTCTGAGACCCTCGCGGCTTCTTCCATGTAGCGTGCGAGTTCGATTTCATCGTGCACCCGCACCATGGCACGTCCACCAAGAACATAGCTTGGCCTCACCAAAACGGGAAAGCCGATTTTTTTCGCTATCTTTTTTGCCTCTTCGGCCGAGAAAGCTGTGCTTCCTTCTGGCTGATTAATCTTCAATTTCCTGAGAAGTTTGTTGAAGCGCTCTCTATCTTCAGCGAGGTCAATATTTTCGGCCGAGGTTCCGAGAACCTTAACGCCAGCCTTAGCCAGTGGGACTGCAAGATTTATTGGAGTTTGACCTCCGAACTGTAAAATCACTCCATATGGCTTTTCTTTCTCGATGACGTGCATCGCATCCTCAAATGTAAGCGGTTCGAAGTAAAGCTTGTCAGATGTGTCTGAATCGGTGGAGACAGTTTCCGGGTTATTGTTAATAATAATCGCTTCGATTCCCTCTTCTCTCAGGGCGAGTACTGAGTGCACACAACAATAATCAAATTCGATTCCTTGGCCGATTCGGATGGGCCCTCCCCCTATGATGATTATCCTCTTTCGCTTGCTCGTCGGGACCTCGTCGATAGGCTCATAGCCCGAGTAATAATATGGAGCCTTAGCAGCAAATTCGGCAGCGCAAGTATCTACTGTCTTAAAAGTAGTTTTGATGCCCATTTGCTTGCGAAGTTGCTTAATATTCCTCTCTTTGGTTTTGAGCAAGTAGGCGAGTTGTCGGTCCGAAAAACCAAGTCGTTTGGATTCTCCCAAGACTTTCTCTATTTCAGGATCTTTCGGCGACATTCGCTTGAGTTTTTCTTCCATATCGATAATCCGCTTAAACTTCCAGATGAACCAAGGATCGATCTTCGTTAGTTGATAGATTTCCTCTACACCCACCCCCATCTTTAGAGCGTCTCTAATCAAGAAAACTCGCTGGTCATTTGGATGGGTTAGTTGCCACTTTAGAGGCTCGATGTCGAGGGTAGGTTTGTCCCTTCCATCTCCACCGAGTCCAAACCTCCCGACTTCGAGTGAACGTATCGCCTTCTGGAATGCTTCTTCGAATGTCCGTCCGATTGCCATCACTTCTCCTGTGGACTTCATTTGTGTGCCTATCATTTGGTCGGCTTCTGGAAACTTGTCAAATGGCCAACGCGGGACTTTGATTACCACGTAGTCAAGAGTTGGCTCGAATGAAGCAGGGGTATCCTTAGTCACGGGATTGGAAATTTCATCCAGAGTCATCCCAAGCGCTAGTTTCGTCGCTATCCTGGCAATCGGATAACCCGTGGCTTTAGATGCAAGTGCAGAGGAACGGCTGACTCTTGGATTAACTTCGATTACATAGTACTCGAATTTGTCTGGATTAACGGCGAACTGAATGTTGCAGCCACCGTTTAGTTTAAGGGCCCGGATTACTTTCAGGGAAACGGATCTTAGGGTTTGGTGCTCCTGGTCGGAAAGCGTTTGGGCCGGAGCTACGACCATACTCTCGCCAGTATGAATTCCCATAGGGTCGATGTTTTCCATGCTACAGATGGTAATACAGTTATCTGCACTATCACGCATTACCTCGTACTCGATTTCTTTCCAACCGAGCACACATTTGTCGAGAGAAACGGTTCGGTTTAAACTCACGTTTAGCCCAAATTTCACGATTCGTGCGAGTTCCTCCTCATCATGCGCAACGCCTGAACCAGTGCCACCCAAGCAGTAGTTAGGTCTACATAGGATTGGATATCCCTCAAGCTCTTTTACGGCCCTCAATGCCTCCTCAAGTGAGTGAACTTCAATGGATTTTGGCATTCGTTCGCCTATCTCGCGCATGAGTTCGAAAAAGAGCTTCCGGTCCTCGGCAGCCTTAATAGAGTTTATTGGCGTGCCTATCACCTCAACTCCCATCTCATCTAACACTCCTAAGTTTTGGAGTTCAACCGCGAGGTTAAGGCCAGTTTGACCGCCCATCGAGGGAATCAAGGCGTCGGGTTTCTCCTTGCGTATTATTTCAGCTACGATTTCAGGCACTAAAGGCTCGATGTAAACGATGTCCGCGATGTCGGTGTCTGTTTGGAAAGTGGCTGGATTAGAATTGACGAGGACGACTTCTACACCCTCCTCGCGCAGTGCTTTACAGGCTTGTGAGCCCGAATAGTCAAATTCAGCCGCTTGACCTATCACGATGGGCCCACTGCCAATTACCATCACTTTCTTGAGATCCTGACGTTTTGGCAACTTGAAACCTCCTAGCGATGCTCCTTGAGCATTTCCACGAATTTGTCGAAGAGGTACTGGTTGTCCCATTCGGGATAGTATTGGACCGAGATAATCGGAAGCTCAACGTGCTTCATGCCTTCGACGGTGAGATCGTTACAGTTCACTTTAGTAATTTGAAAGCCAGTCCCCTCAAGAGAATCGGCATCCACGGCGAAACCATGGTTTTGGGAGGTTATGCGCACCTTGCTGGTTTCCAAATCCTTGACCGGCTGATTTGATCCCCTGTGCCCAAACTTCAACTTGAAAGTCTTAGCGCCTGAGGCCAGAGCTAAGATTTGGTGGCCAAGGCCGATACCCATCATTGGGTAGCGGGAACTCAGCTCTCGAACGGTCGTGCGAACATGACTTACGATGGCTGGATCTCCTGGCCCATTTGAGATGACGATTCCATTGGGATCAAGTGATTTAATCTCCTTCGAAGTTGTGCTCGCGGGAACGCACGCCACCGAAACCCCACGCTTGAGCAAGCTTCGGATGATGCTGCGCTTGACGCCGCAGTCAATCAAGACCACTTTGAGCTTGCCGGCACCGTCAAATTCTCCAACTTGTTTACAAGTAGTCTCGCTAACTAAATCCAGCTCGGAAATGCTGAGCTGCTTCCTAATCTTCTTGAGCAACTCTGTAGCAGAAGGGTTCTCACCGGTGTAGGTTACGATTATTCCCTTCATCACCCCACACTCTCGAATCTTGATAGTGAGCGCACGGGTATCCAAACCCATTATGCCGGGAATATTGAATTCTTTTAAAAAATCATCAAGGGTTTGAGTACCTTTCCAGTGAGAGGGATTCTCACAAACTTCTCTGACGATAAGCCCTTCTGCCCAAATTCGATCGGATTCAAACCAATCCGGATGTACCTTATAGTTTCCAATCAGAGGATAAGTTAACATCAAAATTTGGCCGTTATAAGATGGGTCCGTCAAAGATTCAACGTACCCGCACATCGAAGTGTTAAAGACGACTTCACCCAATGCCTCTTTTTCGGCGCCAAATCCCGTACCATAAATTACTGTGCCGTCTTCTAGGACAAGCATTGCTTTTTTCTTTTTCAAGAACCCACCTCAATTTCCCCTCAATTCAGTATTTAAAGTTATATGTCAGTGCTGGGTATTGAATTAGCTCTCAGTCGGTTAGACTTTGAATCGGGGCAGGTATCCTCCCGCCCCTCGATACAAATTTTGAGGAACTAAATTTGCTCACGCTCATCACCGGCGCTCTCCCCAGCAGCCCCCCTAATTCCACCCATTCTCCTTCTTTTCCCATCGGAATTATCCTTACGCCCGTTGCCTTGTCGTTCACTACGCCTATCGCACACTCGTCCGCGATGATCGCGGCAATCGTTTCCGCTGGTGTCTTGCTTGGCACCACTATCATGTCCAAACCAACTGAACAGACAGAAGTCATCGCCTCTAACTTATCTAAACTCATGGCGCCCTCAGCCACCGCTTCAGCCATCCCCTTGTCCTCGCTGACGGGGATGAATGCCCCGGATAGGCCACCGACATATGAGGTCGCCATCACGCCCCCCTTCTTTACGGCGTCAGTAAGGAGAGCAAGCGCCGCAGTACTACCATGAGTTCCACATTTTTCCAACCCCATGGCTTCAATTATCCCGGCAACCGAATCGCCTTCAAAAGGAGTTGGGGCCAACGATAAGTCAATAATTCCGAAATTAACGTTCA
>LQHI01000049.1 GCA_001515185.1 Hadesarchaea archaeon DG-33
TCCTAATCGAGGGCTTGCCGGGTATGGGGTATGTCGGAAAGTTGGCGGCGGAGCACTTGATAGAAGAATTTCATGCAAAAAAATTTGCTGAGCTTTGCTCGCCCTACTTTCCACATCACGTCGTGGTCGAAGCGAACGGCACGCTAAGGCCGCTAAAGAACGAATTTTACTGGGCACGCGCCGACGGCAAAGATGTTATAATTTTGGTAGGGGATGTACAGCCAATGGCCTCTGAGGGGCACTACGAGGTCGTCAAGAGCATCCTTGACGTTGTAGAGAAGTTTAAGGTGAAACAGCTCTTCACCCTCGGCGGGTATGCTACGGGTAAGTATTCGAGGGCAAAGCCGAGAGTTGTAGGGGTTGGCGACTCCGCGCTTCTTAAGAAGTTCTGCAAGCATGGCGTCGAGGTTGAGGAGGGTGGAGGGCCGATAATTGGTGCGGCGGGTCTGCTACTGGGGCTTGGAAAGCTGCGTGGGATGCGCGGGATATGTTTACTTGGTGAAACCCACGGGATGATGGTTGATCACAGCGCTGCGCAGGCGGTACTCGAAGTACTCGTTGGCGTGTTGGGTATAAAGGTAAATATGAGTGCCCTTGAACATCGTGCGAGGGAAACGGAGCGTACGCTCGATCGGATACGAAAAGAGATGGATCTTCGTACGAACAAGGAGCAGCGGCGCGAAGAGGAAGAGGCTTGGTATATAGGATAGAATTGTTTTTTAGATAATTTTCCTCCTCTAGCAAATTTCTGCCATAGAAACTTTTACCTACCGTGTTAGACCTCGCAATCGAAAAGAGAACTATAAGAGTGATGGCTTTCTCAAGGGGGGAAATTTTCTCGTGAACGTAGAACCTCCTTCTTACAACGCTAGGAAGTTATACAAACCGTGAATTAAAGCTATTCCAACCATATTTTTGGTCTTTAGCGCTACCCACCCCCAATACGTTCCTAGGACACCAGTAGCTATCATAGCTCCGAGTCCCCAGCGCGCATGCACCAATCCAAACAGCACGGATGAGATGAGTAATGCAGCTCTCCAACCTTTCCACCTCAAAAAGGAGAACATGATAAGTCCCCTGAATAAGATTTCTTGCCCAAACCCGCTGAATACGAAATTGAACAAACCGCGCTCAGCGACCACCAAAGGAGTTATGCTTGATGAAAGCACCAAGTCACCAAATACAAATTTGCTCAAAAGTGCGCTCACAACAATTATCCCAGAGTACCCGAGGCTAGGGAAGAATCCCTCGCGAGTTAACCCGATTTCCGCCAGCGATCTTCCATTGTATTTAGTCAGCGCAATAGAACACACAATGTAAAAACCGAATGTGGCGTAGGCGATTGGAACTTCTGCGAGGAAACCCGATAAATAAAGGGAGATCGAAACGGACAAAGGTACCAAAAATACAACGATGGATTCTAGACTTTCTAATCGTTCTTTTCTCATAGCGCTCACGTTTGGTTAGACTGGGCGAATTTAAGTTTTAGGAGTTTCTTTAAGCTAAACTATTTTTCCTTCTACTTCAGCGATGTAAAAGTGTGACCCGCCTCCTGAGAGAATTTTCTGCAAATCCTCAATTTTATGTTGGTGCGTGCAGTGTTTTAAAAACGAGGTCGTTAACTTTGGATAGGTGACCGATTGCCTGAACTCCAAACTTGCTCGGTAGACTTGCACATCCACAGTCGTTATTCTGGGGCAACCTCGAGCCGCATGGTCATCGACACTATCGCACAGCAAGCTAGGCTCAAGGGTCTGGCCTTTATCGGCACGGGTGATGTCTTTCACCCACGGTGGTTTGAGAACATAAAGACGGAGCTCGAGGAGATCGAGGAGGGTACCTTCGAGCACCCCCGCTACCATACAAAGTTCGTTCTGACCGTGGAGGTCGAGGACAGGCACCGCGTCCACCATCTAATTCTTCTACCTTGCCTTTCCACCGTCGAAAGTATGCGTGAGGAGCTCGCGAAGCGTTCAAGTGACATAGATGTAGATGGGCGGGCACGAGTTGAGTTGGATGCCCCGGCAATAGTTGACATAGCGCTGGCGCATGACTGTTTGATCGGCCCCAGCCACGCCTTCACACCATGGACGAGCATGTACAAAGAGTTTGATAGTATGAAGGCTTGCTATGGTGACCGGGTGAAAGACGTGAAATTCTTGGAGCTCGGGCTGAGTGCGGACACCTCCATGGCGGATCAGATTGAGGAGCTTGGGGACGTTACCTTCTTGGCTAACAGCGATGCCCATTCCCCTTGGCCCGATAAATTAGGCCGCGAGTTCAACCGTTTCGAGCTGGTGGAACCGACTTATGCTGAGATTATCAAAGCGATCAAGCGGGAAAATGGACGACATATCGTGCTGAATGTCGGTTTCGACCCCCGCTTGGGTAAATATCACATGACCGCCTGTTCGCGTTGTTACAAGCAGTTCACGTTTGAGCAAGCGAAGGCATCGCGATGGCGTTGCGATAAATGCGGCGGGTGGGTCAAGAAGGGGGTCTGGGACCGTGTCAATGAGCTTGCCGATTACCCAGAGCCAAAACATCCGCCTCACAGACCCAACTACTTACGAATAGCGCCTCTCGCCGAAGTTATTGCATTGGCGCTGGGAGAAAAAAATGCGCACGCGCCGGGAGTTCAATCGATGTGGGAGAAGCTCGTCGCACGTTTCGGTAACGAGATTGAAGTGCTTATAGACGTGCCTTCGGAGGAGCTCGCGAATACAGCTGGGGCTAAAGTTACAGCGGTAATCAAGGCATTTAGGGCGGGCGAGTTGAAGGTGGTTCCAGGTGGAGGGGGACGATACGGTCATCTTGAAATCCCTTTTGAGCTTGCCACGACCCTACCGCCGAAATCTCAACGCACGCTGACGGATTTTGGGTAAGATGCATTTTTGTCGGTGGGTTATTGGGTTCTAGAACTCTTCCAAAGAAGCTCAAGAAACTCCTTGAAGTGCTTAGCTATCACGGGGTTTTCCACCCACCCACAAGCGGAATAATTCGGTAAGCCGATGATGGCTTCTTTTTCATCCACGAGTACATCAACTGCGAGGATGGGTTTACGTAACCTAACCTCGATGTTTTTCAAAGACACCTCAGATTCGGTTGTAAGTCTTATTTTGACCCCCTTTCCGATTAGGGAATTGAAGATTTGGTCTAGGTAACTTGCTAATTCTTCGTAATTTGGAAGAACTATGATGACTTCTTTTTCCGCTCTCGACAGTACTTCTTGAATTTTTTTGATAACTCCAGTTCTACCGACTGTTGTGTAAATTATTTCCGGCTGTTCGGCCTTTTTCATCGAACTTCTATAGATTTTCTCAAGTTCTCCAAAAACGCGTTCAACAGTGGCAACAGACTCTTTTTGAATCAAATCTGGTGATCGTGCACGATAGCGTCTCGGCCTTCCTCGGGCGACTTCGACCCACCCTTTTTTTACGAGCGCTTCTAGGGCATCGTAAGTACTGGGGTAAGGTATCCCAGCGAGACCTGCGACCTCGCGGGGAACAGCTGATCTAACCGAAGTTAATGCGACGTAGGTTTTGGCTTCATATTCCGTCAAACCAAGTCCACGCAAAACGCTGAGTTTTTCCTCATCTATCAAGAGTACCCCACTGATATAAAGAGGCAAAAGCTTATAAATAGTAGTGATAGCTACTAATTTTGAGGCTATGTGAGGATGAAAGTCGATACAAACATTTGTATAAGGTGCGGTGCGTGCGCGAGCGTTTGTCCTGTAAATGCAATCGAAGTGGCGGATGCCTACGTTCGGGCTGATAAAAGCTGTAATAACTGCGGAATCTGCGCAAAATTATGTCCCGTGGGGGCGGTAATGATTGAAAGAAAATTATGATATCGTAGTGGTGGGGGCGGGCCCAGCAGGGTCGATGTCTGCTCGAGCGGCTACCAGAGCCGGGGCAGAAGTTTTGTTGCTTGATAAGCGGCGCGAACTCGGGGTGCCGGTACAGTGCGGTGAAGCGCTGGCGGAGGAGCCGCTGCTAGATCTTGGGATAAAGCCGAATCCCCGATGGATAGCTGGCGAGGTGAACGCGGTTAGACTCATTTCACCATCTGGTCTCGAAGTTTCGATAGCAGAAAAAAAAGCAGTGCACGGCAAAGTTGGCTTCATCTTGGATCGAAAGGTTTTCGACAAGCACCTCGCGATGCTCGCAGCCAAAGAGGGCGCGGACGTAATGGTTGGAACTTTGGTAGATGGTTTACTGATGGATGGAAAGAAAATCGCCGGCGTGAAGGCCAGCAGCTTTGACGGCAGAATGGAAGTTAGGGCGAAGGTCGTGATAGCTGCAGATGGCGTCGTCTCCAGAGTGGCGCGCTGGGCTGGCGTTAACACTACACTCAAACTGGTGGACATCGAGTCATGCGCGCAGTTCCAGATGGTTGGCATCGACATTAAGTCGCCGGAGGTCATGGAGTACTATTTTGGGAGCAAAATCACCCCAGGCGGTTACGCTTGGGTATTCCCGAAGGGCAGAGACATGGCGAACGTTGGCATAGGTATACTTAGCAGCCGTATGCAGCGTCCAGCGATAGATTACTTGAAAGACTTTGTCAATTCTATGCCTGGGCTCAAGAAGGGGCGGGTAATCGAAATAAATGGTGGCGGGGTACCGGTCGGTGGCCCAATACCGAAGACATTCAAAGATAACTTGTTGATAGTTGGTGATGCAGCTCGTCAGGTCAACGCTCTGACGGGCGGCGGGATCGACTCGGCCATGCGTGCTGGAAATATAGCAGGGGAAGTCGCGGCGAAAGCGGTAGCTTCTGGGGATGTCTCAGAGAAAAAACTTAAGGAATACGAAAAACGTTGGCGCGAGCAGATGGGGAAAAGGTTCAAGCGATACCTGAAGGCTAAAGAAGTGCTTTTGAGCATGTCCGACGAGGAGCTCGATCGACTCGCGAAGGCTCTGCAGGGAGTGGAGTTCGAGAAAATAAGCCTGACCGACATGCTAAAGGTGTTCATGAAAGTTAGTCCAAAACTTATGTGGAAGCTCAAAGGATTGATGTGAAGATTTAAGGGGTCAGCCTTTTCCTGTCCCGCGGGAACAGGACGCATTCTCGAATATTTTCGGCTCCGGTAAGGACCATCGTCAGACGATCTAGCCCAAGACCCCACCCAGCGTGTGGGGGTAAACCAGTCCGGAAGTTCTGAAGGTGAGATTCGAAGCTCTGCGGATTCAACCCCTTTTGTTTGAGCTGTTTCACGAGTAGAGTCTCTTGGTGGACACGTGTTCCACCCGAAGCTAACTCGATTTCTCCATACATCAAGTCGAACGCATCTGCAAGCTTTGGGTCATCTCGCTTCGGCATGGTGTAAAATGGCTTGATCGCCATCGGCCAGTCAATCACAAAATAAGCACCGCCGACCAGTTCGCCGAGTTTTCGCTCCGCTGGAGTCGGCAAGTCCTCACCCCACGGAACTTTTACTCCCGCTTGTTCCAACTTCTTGAGGGCCTCATCGTAAGTTATGCGCGGGAACGGTTTTCTCGGGACCTCCAGCTTGCGCTCGAGCACTTTCAGTTCCTTAGCACATGTTCGCTTTACCTGCGAGAAGACTTTAACGATTAAATCTTCTAGAATTTTCGTCACGTCCTCAGCCGTTGCATACGCGACCTCGATATCGATTGAAATTGCCTCGTTCAGATGTCGCGGCGTGTCGTGCTCCTCGGCGCGGTAGATTGGCCCAACCTCAAAGACGCGCTCGAAACAGCCCGTGAGCACCTCCTTATAGAGCTGGGGGCTCTGGCTCAGGAAAGCCTCGCGCTCGAAGTAGGAAATGGGAAAAAGTGCGGCGCCGCTCTCGGTCGCGGTCGCTACGATTTTTGGCGTGTTCACTTCAATGAGCCCCTCTGAAATGAGATGATTTCTCACGCTCTGAATTGCTTGGTGGCGAATTTTGAAGATCGCGAGAGACTCCGAGCGGCGGAGGTCCAGCGCCCGGGCATCTAGGCGGGTATCCAAGTTAGCTTTTACCCGTCCTCTTGGGTCAAGTGGCAGTGGGGTGATGGCGAGGTTTAAAATTCTAATCTCCGACGGCACAACCTCGACACCGCGCGGGGCCTGCTCTGCGGCTACGACCTTACCTTTCACCGCCACCGTTGACTCTTGGGTTAAGCTGTCTATCTTACCCAGAACCTTTTTGTCCGTTTTGGCCTTCGGCGCCGTAACTTGGATTGAGCCGGAAATATCAGAAAGAATGAAAAATTTGATCCCTCCAAGGTCGCGGACATCGCCGACCCTCCCCATCACCACGACTTCTGCACCGGCCAGCTTGGGCGTGGCCTCATTGGAAAGGTGTGTTCGCCGCCAGTTCCCTAATTCATCAAGCTTCATCTAGTCCCTACTCAAATGCAAGTTTAATGTTTTTATTAGTTAGCTTTGCTAGAACGATTTGAATCCCGTTGATGCTGGCGGGGAGGCGCTTCAGGTGCGAATGTGGCACCCTCACACGATACTCCTTCTTACCTCCAGCATAGAGAACGTTGACACCCAGGAGCTTTGCCGGGGTCAGAAGGTCTTGTGCTAACTTACGAGTTTCGGTGCCCTCCTCGACTATGCGGATTTTGGCTTGAAATCTGCGCTCGAGCGCCCGGACCACTTTGCCACCCCTCCCCACGGCGAAACGTATTTCTCCCCGCCTGACGACTAGGGCAATCAAATTGCCAGCATCGATTGCGTGTTTAAAATTTATTTTTTCCAGCCCGCGGTGCTTTTGTGCGAGCTCGAATAGAGTCCGTGATATTGCCGCTTTTGAGACAAATATTGCAGATAGGTGCTCGCAAGTTCAAACCCAGTAGTTCTTCGCTCTGTTGATTTAAGGGCTTTTAAAAACTGGGCAAGGGGCAAAAAAATAATAGAGCGCGGAAAGTGTTTACTTGCCAAGCACTATTTCTATGGTAGAAACACTAACTAAGCCGCGCTCACCCTTAAGCTCTTCAGTCCCAATCGAAATGTTTCGCACAGCTAAACCATGCAGGAAGCGATTCCTGGTTATCTCCGCAACGTCGACGGCCCTGCTAATCGCTTTACCTCGTGCCTTGAGGGTGACGTCACCGGTCCCCATGTTGAACTGCGTTATCACTGCAAGTACGTAGTTCATCACCGGTTTTATTCCGATAAAAACGGTGTTTTCCCCAGCGGGTGTTTCTTTCGCTGCAGGTTTCTCCTCAACCGTAGGTTTCTCTTCAGCCATTGTACCTTTCCTCCCTTGTTTTTATCAATCTCTATACTTTCGACCCTAATAAATACCTTTTGGGTATACTTTTGGTCGTTATAAATAAATTTTGGTTCTACTTTAGTCTTAAAATAGATTTTGAGTTTACTTTCGGTATTACTTGGGGAGATCGAGACGCGAGGACGAAAAGGTTAAATCTTTACTTTTGTAAAGCTTAATTTGACATTTGATGATTCCCATGCCGAGGGAGGCCGAGTTGACCGAACGCCAGCTCTCCATCTTACGCAAGCTCTTCAACGAGGGCAAGGTGATGCGGGTTCGTAGGGTCAAGAAGACACAAGTAGCCTTAGCAGAGGAGCTCGGCATAACTCGACAGGCGCTCAGCAGCCATTTGCGGGAGCTACGCGAACTTGGGCTCTTGAACGCTGGCAGAGGATTTATCGATCTCTCGGAAAAAGCAGGGCACATTCTCGGGGAGCCTCCAACTCAGGCCTTCGTGTTTGCCAAAATCGAGCCAAAGAAGAGACGTAATGTCTACAAGGAGATAATGTCGCTGGATTTGTTGCAAGCCTTCCGTGTGACTGGGAATGTGGATTTGATTGTTGTAGTGGATCGGCAAAAATTAGATAAAGTGTTGAAGTCGCTCTCAGGTATTGATGGCGTAAAGGGAACCTCCGCTCATCTCGTACTTTCCCCGCTTGTCAAAGGCAAGTAACTAACGCTTTTTAGCAGCTTTTTTCGTGAGTTCCACCATCCGCCGTTCGATTCGGTCTCGCAGCTCATCGAGGTTCCCCTCGCCGCGAGCTAGCGTGACGTAGTCCAACAGGTCATCCACCATGAGTTCTGCTGTCTCGGCCTCGAGAATTCCCGCATAGACTGCCAATTCTATGGTGTAGAAAGAGCGCATGACGGCGTCGCGCCCTATCCGCCAGCGCTTCCAAGCCCCAGGCCTTTGCATACGAAGCTTTTGTGCGAGTTCTTCGAAGGTCGCACCTTCGCTCCAATAGTGCAGAAGCATCGTTTTGAGCGTCTTTTCGTCTAGGTGGGACCTTTCAAGCAATGCTCGTGCAAGCAGGTTTTCGCGCAGCCATTTTTCGGCCCGGGCAAATTCCTCCCGCGGCATTTAGTCCCCCACATGTTTCCATTTTTTGGAAACAAAATAAATACTTATTGGAAGGGAGGCATCACATTAGGAAAGAAAATATCCGTTTAAAGAAAGAGCGCTTGTTTGCCCGCTTCACCACGCGCGCGTCAATCGGTGAATCCACCTCCGCAGCATAGTGAATGGCGTTGCTTGCGGCCTTCAGGGCTGATCTCGGAACACCTTTGCTGAATTTGTAGAGTGATTTAAAGCCATTTGGGGTCAGTAAATCTTTATAACAGATACATCCAGCGTTTTTGAGGCGGAGTTCGAGCAATTCTTTGAGATTTTTTTTGTTCATTGGCTTTAGTTTGATTTTTGTTTGGATGCGGTCGGCCAGCGCCGGTACCTTGGCGAGAAATCGCTCCATCTGCTTGAACGTGCCGTTGATTAGGATTGAGATGTTTGTTATGTCGGCCAGCACGCGCAGGAATTCGCCAACCTCTAACGCGTCCGCGCCGCTTTCAGGGAGGTCATCGATGATTATCGCTAGACGTTCTTGGTGTTCTTGGGGCCATCGGCGCAGAAACTCGAAGAGATTTTCCCGGTTTTTACTCGCATCCATTTCAAGTCCCAGAATTATCGCACGCAGTAGCTCGTCGGACGATTTGTACGCGGCGCCGTGGATGAAAACAGGTATAATCTGTTTTGAAGGATCGGACTCAGTTAGATTTTCTTCCTTCAATGATGCTACTAAAAACTCGCACACGGTAGTTTTGCCAGTTCCTAACGCGCCTGTGAGGGCACCGATTTTGCCTTTGGACAACAACCATTTGAGTTTGCGCAAATCCCTACGTTGAAATGGGGCAAATGCTTCGATGGAGGTCAGCTCGAGCTTGAATGGGTCCTCCCGCAGCCCCCAGCTCCAGATGTAACTCTCGAAAAGCCGATCGCGGCCGATCTTTTTTTCGAAAGTGGTCATCTCGCTAGCCTCACGTGTATTTCAAACATCCCGTTTTTGCTCACAAGGTAACCACAAGCGGTCATTCGTTCGCAAAATGTTTTCGCGATAGCTTCGGGGCAATGGACACGGGCAGCTAAATCCCCCAGCGTAAAGCTCTTGAGCACGGCGGCAGCTGAGAGTAGGTCCCCAAACAAGGTGCGTTGGGCTAGTCCAGTTGGCTTGAGATCGTCCAAGATCTTGTGGCGAGGTAGTTCGGCCACTTCGGGTACGGGGGGTGGCTGAATTTTTATGGTGGGTTTTTCGGGCTTTGGAGCAGGCGCCTCCGGCTTTATGCTTGGTTTGAAAGCTGGCATTTTACGCACACGTTTATGCACTAGGTTGTAACACTTCTGGCAAAGCGTGACTAGATTATCCGGGTCATTTCGACTTGTTCCATTCTTGTGGTGCACCTCCAGTAGCTCCTTTCCCCCGCATTCTTGGCAGGTGTAGTTATCCCTGATGATTACAGCCTTTCTTACCAGCTCCCAATCATCCCTATGGTAAGAGAAAACATAGTTCAAAAAGGAGGAGAGGGCTTCATCCTTCGGGATTGTGGAGGGAGGAGGTGGGGCAACGGCAGATGGGACCCGAAGTAGACGATTTATCTCGCTTTCAGGTATCCTTCTTTGCCCTCCCTGGGGTCGCACAACCTTGATTTTTCCCTGTTTATCCCACAATCTAATCGTGTTGGGATGTACTCCGAGTATCTTACAAGCCTCTTTCATTTTGTAGAGTTTTTCTTTTTGTTCCACTACCTCACCTTTTCTAACAATAACCAACATCTTCTAACAATACATACATATAAAGTTAACGGGATTTCTTAACAAAAATAACCTAAACTTTACTAAAAATTTAACAAAGGGCTGGAAATTTTTTGTTAGAATTTGTAAGAATATCAAAACTTGGTCATGAAATGAAGTGGAAGGTGATATTTTCTGCGGTCTTTTCAGCACAAGGAACGCGTTGCTAATCACTTGGGCGATAGGTCAAAATGGCACGAGGATCCCCATACAAAATTCACAACGGATGGTCCGGTATAATGAACAAATTGTCCGTAGCCGAGATTATCGGAGCTGCCTTGGTGGCTGATCTTGCAGTTTCTTTCTCAACCGGAACGCTTGTTGGTGGCAATGTTTTGGAATATACGAGTCAAAAATTAGGTGGAGCCAACGTTCTGCCAGATAATATACAGTATCAGCGACCTAGTAAACCAGTTTCTCTACAAGAAGCTAAGGAAAAGGGCCCATACTTCCGAATGCCTTCCTACCTCTCTGAGGGAGTAACAGTAAAGGAGGTAAGAATACTGGAAGTCTTCGGAGGATACTTGGATGTTATAGTTGATCTATCTTCGGAGAATGAAATCGGTTATCTATACCCGGCCTTGGCCTACTATGGACGAGAAAAAAGTGCAGGAGTTCATAAGCACGGGATACAATGACGTGACTCCAAAAATAATCAGAATAAATGGAAACGTGGGGTTTGCTATCGAGTACGGGAATATTGACTCGGAGACTGGGAGAATTATTCCTGCGACCGTAAGCTGGTTTGATGGGATTATTAGTTACGGCTGGTTTGATGAGACTATTAATTACCGTATTACAGGAGAACTCCCACTAGAATATCTAATGAAAATGGCTAGGTCAATATACTAATTCCTTCCCTACTTCTTCCCCGTAACTCGTTTACAACTAGTTTTTCGTTTGGTTTGATCGTTACCACCACATTTTTCTGACAATAATCAACAAATTCTAACGATACATAAAAATATAAAGTTAACTAATATTAACAAAAAATAACCCAAACTTTGCTAAAAATTAACAAAAAGGCTGGCAATCTTTGTTAGAATTTGTAAATTGTAAAATGCCGTCTAGCAAATTCTAGGTGCTGGGTCCCCGATTGGCGACTCCAGCAGGCGCCGCCCACCGACAATCGTTTCAAGCATAACGTCGCCAGGGTGGTCAGTTATTACTTCCCCTATCTCACACGCTCCCTTCCCGTACTTGGTTTTTCGTATTGCGGCTAGGACATCATCACAGCGCCCGGATTCAACCCCGATTACGGCTTTTCCCTCGTTCGTTATCTGGAGCGGATCTATGCCGAGCATCTCGCTCATCGACTTGACTGCGGGCAAGAAGGGGATATCGGCTTCTCTTACGAGAATCCCGACATTTGCCTTCGAGGCCATATCGTTGAGTGCGGCTGCTAAGCCTCCGCGGGTTGGGTCTTTCATCGCTGTTATTCCGCCGACCTTTAGTGCGGCTTCGATAGTCTCCCAAATAGGTGCGATGTCCGAGCGGAGGTCGACGTCAGCACCAATGCCTTCCCGGTGGGCCATAATCGTGATGCCGTGGTCCCCGATTGTCCCCGTTGTAATGATTTTGTCTCCTGGTTTGAGTCCGTGGTCGGTCACCAAAGTTTCAGCCACGCCAATTCCCGTACTTGTAAGCACCGCACCGTCGAGCGCGCCCCGCTCCATCACCTTTGTGTCACCGGTTATCAGCGGGACTTTCGCCTCTCTCGCGGTGGCGTCTATCGATCGACAAATTTTTCGGAAATCTTCGACCAAAAATCCCTCCTCGAGTACGACGGCACAGGCCATCGCGAGCGGTCGGGCTCCCATCACCGCGAGGTCGTTGACGGTGCCTGCGATCGCGAGCTTGCCGATGTCGCCCCCCGGGAAGAAAAGCGGCTTGATGGTGTGGGAATCGGTCGTCAGCACGAGGGTTTTATCACCAATCGATATCGTCGCGCCGTCGTCAAGCTCATCAAGTCCTATTTCTCCCGCGCGCTTCAGTGAGAGCTCCTTGAGAGCGACGTCCACGATGAGCTTCATCATCGCTTTGCCGCCAGCACCGTGGGCTAGCGAGATTTTTTCGTCCGACATTCTCGCACCTCCTTCTTTTCCAATTTTACATCAACGATTTCAAGTTCCTGACCCGAAGTGAGGGACAGTTCATGCCCGCCGCATTTTGGGCAGGGGATTCCTAGCTCGGGTTCGGGAATGTGGGTATCGATGGAGCTAGCGTTGCCCACGTATCCACATCTGCATTTGATCGTAATCGGTACTCGGGAGATGTTAAATTTCGTTGAGTTGAATTCATCCCCCCCAAGTTTATTTAACCATAACTGCAGGGAGTTCGGCTCGTTTATCTCGCCCACCCGCAGGTTCACTTCCAACACCCGCGCACCGTGCTCGGTCGCTATCTGACGGACGGTGTTTAACACACGCGTCGCGAGCTCTATTTCATGCACCGCTTTCACCCGCAGCGACCTCTTCCCACGCACTGAGTATTTCTTTTGCTTTTGCCTCGTCGAGAATCTGGATGGCGTACCCAACATGGACGAGTACGTAATCGCCATCGCGTACGTTTCTGAGCAAGTCCAGCTTAACCTCCCGCCGCGTACCACCGAAGTCAACAGTCGCAATTTGCTCTTCAATTTTCAACACTTTACCTGGAATCGCGAGGCACATTCGACTTCCCCTTCAGCCATCTTAATTAGATTAACCTTTTCAATACTTATGGAGTTTATGTATTGTGACTTTCATGCCGGCGAAGTTCGATTTTCACACCCACACGCTCTACTCGGACGGCGCGAGCACAGTTGCGTTGATGGTTGAGGCAGCGGAGGCGCGGGGATTGGAGGCTATTGCCCTAACCGACCACGGGTTCGAGCTGAGCATGGGCATCCCTCGAGAGAAACTAGCCTCCATGCTGCGGGACATTGAGATAGCACGCGAAGACGCGGGAATCCAAGTGCTGGCCGGGATTGAGGCGAATGTGGTGGACGAGTGGGGAACGATCGATGTCAACGACGAGTCCAGCCGAAAGCTCGACATCTTGTTGGTCAGCATCCACAGGCTGGGCAGGGCAAGAAACCCAACCGAGATAGCTAGGGATTACCTGATGAGGGCGACGAACGCGATCGAGCACCACAAGTTTGACGTTTTTGTCCACCCGTTTTATTTTCATCACTACTTAGCACCCCACCTTTTACCGGAAGACCTCGAGGATTTCGTGAGGCTCGCGGCGGGACATGAGGTCGCGATGGAGATTAACATAAAATATCGGACACCCGATGAGGAGTTCTTGAGGCTCTGCTTGCGCGAGGGGGTCAAGCTGAGCGTGGGAACAGATGCCCACACCCCTGGTGAGGTTGGCAGGGTCGATTGGGCGCTTGGGGTACTCAGGCGCTTAGGGGCGAAGCGTGAAGATCTAATTTTGGACAGCTTTTTAAGGTGAGGACATGCCACTTGAGCTTTCATCTTTCCTGAAGGGTGCAGACCGCGTGGCGATTGTCGGCGTTGGAAGTGGGATGCGGGGGGACGATGCAGCTGGAATCGAGGTCGTGCGCGGGCTGAGGCATAAGCTCAAGTCGTCAAAGGTACTTTTGGTCGAGGGCGGGGTGGCGCCGGAGAACTTCACCTCGCATATCAGACGATTCGAACCCTCCCACGTGATTTTTATCGACGCAACCGATTTCGGTGCTGAACCTGGCGAAGTGATTTTAGCGGAGCCCGAGGTCATCACCGGCCAGTCCATCTCCACCCACACCCTCCCGCTTTCCATACTCGCGGGTTACCTTCGAGAACAGACGAGGTCGAAAATAATGCTTCTGGGAATTCAACCGGCACGGGCGCAGATGGGCGCGGAGATGAGTGAGCCGATAAAGGACGCGATTGAGAAAGTCAATGAAGCTTTGATGAGGGAACTTAGCTCATTTTAGCTTGTTTCGAGCATGACACACGTGTATCATTCGGACTTAGCTTGTTGTATATCATAGGTCGCGAGTTCAAATTCCCTCGTCATGATGATCGCGCGCGTCGGGCAGGCCTCAGCGCACTCACCGCAGAAGACGCACCGTCCAAGCCATATACTCGGTTTTTTCGTCTCCTTGTTTACGGTTATCGCTCGGACGGGACAGGTTCTGATGCAAAGCCAGCATCTAATGCACCGCTCCTTATCAATGGATGGGCGCCCACGGTATCCCTCGGGGGGCTCGACCCGCACGTAGGGGTACTTCACCGTGGCGGGTCTGCGAAAGAGGTTTCGGAGCACCTGAGGGAGTATTCGGGGCATCTAGGGCACCACCAGCACGAGCACTAGGCTGATTATAGCGAGAAGCGCAACGTACGTCCAGAAGAATTTAAGAGCTTGGTCGATGCGCAGACGGGCCATGATGTTCCGGAGAGTCGTCGTCAGCAGCACGATCGCGAGGGTTTTGATGAGGAAATCGACGACGCCCGGGATTTGAATATTGCCAATCAAATAAGCCGTTGGTCCACCGAAGAAGAGGGCGGCAAGAAAACCAGCGACCACGATTGTTTCAACGTCATAGGCGAGGCGCCAAATCGCTAGCCTCGGCCCTGAGTACTCGGTCAAAGGTCCCGCCACGATTTCGGTGTGAGCTTCAGGGATGTCAAAGGGCACGCGCAAGAGCTTTCCCTGAGCGGCTATAAGCGCAGCGATTACCGCGGGCAGGAGGCGCCAGTCGAGGACGAGCCACCCTTGCTGGGCCTGGTAGCCCACGATCGTCGGCAGGCCGAGGGATCCAACCCTAACTACCGCAGCGATGATCGCAAGGATGAATATGAACTCATAGCTGAATAGCTGGACGACGTAGCGCCCTGCCCCGGCCGCGCCGAATGGGCTTCCCGATGAGTAACCGCCCAGCATCATGCAGATTGCCGGGATGTTGAGCAGGTAGATAATGACGATCAAATCCGCAACCAGCGTCAGCGCGGGCTGGGCCGAGTTAATTGGCAAGAGAAGCATCACCGTGACCACCGCCCCCAGCGCAACCAGCGGCGCGGCGGTGAATACGGGCGACTGTGCGGCAGCAGGGGTAATATCCTCTTTGCTCAGCAGCTTGCCCACATCAAGGAACTCCTGCCATATCGGGGGCCCTATGCGGTGCTGCATGTGTGCAGTTACCTTTCGATCGATTCCAATGTAGAGTAGTCCAATGAGAGAAGCAAAGAGGAGCCCTGGAAAGACGAGGGAGCCCAAGATAAAATTGACTACCTCCATCATCCCTTCCACCTCCTGAGTTCTTTAAAGCTCAGGACACGCGTTTTACCGGTGTGTGAGTCCACTAGGGCGACGCGATCGGTGCAAGCAAAGCAAGGATCTATGCTTGCCAGAACGATTGGGATCTCTGCAACCGTCCCGCCCACGAACATAGGTTTGAACGATGGGATGTTGGCGTAAGTTGGAGTTCGAACGCGCACGCGCTCAGGTTTATCTGTGCCATTCGAGATTGCGTAATAGAGTAGTTCTCCTCTTGGGGCCTCTACGCGCCCAATAGCTTCGTTGGGTTCAATTTTTGGAGTAATTTTCGCCCGCAATGGCCCTTTGGGCAGAGCCTTGACCGCTTGGCGGGTTATGTGAATAGATTCCAAGATTTCGCGAAGCCTAACGATGACCTTGGCCAAAACGTCTCCATCCGGCTCAGTTATCACGTCGAACGAAATTTGGCCATAGGCATCATAAGGATCATCTCTCCTTATATCAATGTCGACACCCGAAGCACGGGTGGTTGGGCCCACAGCGCACAGTTTTTTCGCATCATCTTTTGGCAGCACGCCGATACCCGCACAACGGGCCAAAATCGTGCGATCTGAAGTGCAAATGTTGATATATTGTTCGGTTGCCTTTTCGAGCTTCTCAAGTGTCCTTAGTATCTTGGGAACATATTCCGGTTTCACGTCGCGCCTTACCCCACCCAAGGTGTTTGATGCTGAGGTTTGACGATTTCCAGAGATCATCTCTTTCAAGTCAAGCACGAGCTCACGATCGCGCCAGAATAACATGAACAGAGTATCAAAGCCTATCTCGTGGGCAGCTATCCCAGCCCAAAGCATGTGACTATGGATGCGCTCGAGCTCGCATAGGATGGTTCGAATGAAACGTGCCCGATCAGGAACTTCGATGCCGGCAAGTTGTTCGATTGTTTGACAGTAGGCCGTCGTGTGAGCAACGTTGCATATACCACAGATTCGCTCGGAGAGGTAGATATTGTGCAGGTAGCTTCGCTCCTGCAGCGCGCGCTCGATGCCGCGGTGCACGTAGCCCAAGCGGACATCGAAGTCAACGATCTCCTCGCCCTTGACCTCGAACCTGAAGTACTCAGGCTCTTTTAGCGCCGGATGCTGAGGACCTATTGGCACGACAAACGTCATTTCTTAGCCTCCTTGCGTAGCGGGTACACCCCTGCAGGCCAATCATCGGCTAGGAATAGTCTGCGTGGGTCGGGATGCCCTTCTACTTTAACGCCTAGCATTTCCATGAGGTCACGTTCGTAAAGGATTGCTCCAGGAAAAATGTCGGTGATAGTTTGCACTTTTGGCGTGCTTTTCGGTAGGTTGAGCTTGAGGCTAAGCAAGGCCGGTCTACAATCGAGGTGATAAACCACGGTGATCGCATCGCCGCGGTCGACACCCGAAATTGTCGACAGGTGTTGCACATCTCGTTGTTTTAAGGCGAGCATGGCGGCCCTGCAGCGCTCCTCATCTGTCGTGGCAAACACACGTCGCACATTCTCGATTTTTATCTCATCGACGTACTCCTTGATGACTTCTGCAACTTCGTTTGCTTTCATCATTTCAACCTCGCTAAGGCTTTGACGAGTCCATCGATAATCGCCTCAGGTTTGGGTGGACAGCCCGGCACGTAGGCGATGACGGGTATATGCTTGTCGAGGGGCCACACTACGTTGTAGCAGTCGTGGAACACGCTGCCAGATGCAGGGCAGGAGCCAATCGCAACGACAGCCTTTGGCTCGGGCATCTGCTCGTAAATTCTGATGAGCCTCGGTAAACACTGCTTCGTGATCGGTCCTGTCACGACCAAGATATCGGCATGTCTTGGCGTGCCCTTTGCCAGCATCCCGAAGCGCTCGATATCGTAGCGCGGCGTAAGCGCAGCAACGACCTCGATACTGCAACCGTTGCAGCTGCCAGTGTCGAAGTGCAGTAGCCAAGGGGATTTTTTCCTAAATAATCGAATTAGTCCCATGAGCTCACCACAACACCACCGCGATTGCTGCAAGGATGATGATTAGGCCGACCACCACCCAGAAGAGGTAGGTGCTCAAGATGCCTGTGTGCCCAGGGCGCACATA
This sequence comes from Hadesarchaea archaeon DG-33, assembly GCA_001515185.1. GTDB lineage: Archaea > Hadarchaeota > Hadarchaeia > Hadarchaeales > Hadarchaeaceae > DG-33. Next base: position 17,398 of record LQHI01000049.1, read on the forward strand.
GCGGTAAAATGGTCCGAAGACGCGGCGGATGGGCGAGAAGAACAGCTCGCTGTCCGCATGGACCTCTTCAGCCTCAAGCAACTCACCACAGGCATAGGTCTGGACCTTTTGATCGCTGGGTTTTGCCTTAGTGATTCTTCGTCCACCGATTAGAATGAGCCATGTTACCGCGACGATGAGCAGAAGCGCGGCGGTTGCAATTATGGGACCCCAGAACCCAGGCCCGAATTCCATTAGCTACCCCCCAGCTTGTTCATGTTCGACCTCATGCTTTACCACTCCTTTTGACTTAGATTTTTCATGATTATTTTTAAATTTTGATTTATCACCTAACTTTCACTTTTCTCTTTCATCCAATGCGGTATTGGCTTCCCATATTTGCCCCAGCGCTTCAACAATTTTTTAGCTGAATTTTTCTTTCTTCTTGAGAGCCGTTTAACGAGTCCAATACCGGGCTTAACTGAGTTGAGCGATTTTACACCGAGCTTTGGATTATTTCTGGCTACTTTAAAAGCCTCCGCTCCGACCTTGGTGCGCACTAATACCGTGGAGCGACCCAGGGGAGATCCTACAGCACCGACGGATATGTCTGCTAGCTCACAGGCGAAATCCAAACAAACCGAACAGGACGTATTAACGCAATTCTTTAGGGCTTTTACATCAACTTCCCGCTTCGACCCTTGTTTGGAATAAACGACAAAATTCCCCTTTTTGATGTCAAATTTAGAGACGTTCTCTATAGGGATTTTTAGTTTCCTCTTCACGAAATTTTTGAGCTTTTCATAATAGAATGATTCCATGCAGAACAACCCGATTACCAACTTCACGGAATCCGCTAGATGATGAAAAGCTCTATCACCGAACTGCATCCTTCGTACGGCATTGATCTGACAGGGAGTACCCACGATTGCTACTCTCTTCTTCAAGTACAGATCTACGGCGTCCCTCAGCCCTAAGAGGATTGGACTTGGAGTATATTTTGTCCCTGCACACTGGGTTATCTCGTCTGGGGTCAGCGCCACTTTCGGCTTCGGCTTCCAAGATTCACCTTCAAATCCCGTCACCACTGCCCCATCTATAAAATCCTTTTTTAAGAGCCAAGTAAGCATCGAAGTCACAGCGCCCCCATCTTGGCATTTCTTCCGAATTTTTGGGTCCTTCGTTTTTACGGAGAAGGCTTTTCCATATACCCCGATGTCTGGGTCGGGAGATGCCTGGCCAGATACATACTCCACAAGCTTAGCAGAGTCACCTGTTTGGGGACATTCGTAATAACAGAGGTTACAGTCTTCGCATTTTCCAACGAGCTTAGGTTCGCAGCTAGCGAGATTCAAAGCATTAAATTGGCATGACGCGATACATGCCCCGCAGCCAGTGCAAAGTCCTGGCTTTATCACTTCTTTATAAAGATGCCCGAAGATTTTATTCATCTCCTCACCCAATCTTCGTGATTCAAAAGTGTGAGTTCAAATTCCATTAGACACCACCCAACACCGCGCTTATGTAACCACCAGAGTTCATCACGGCTTCCTGCGCGGGGCGCACCAATTCTATCCCTAGATGTGGAAGCACGCCGAATACCAAGCAGAGCGCCGCAAGCAGCAAGATTGGAATGAGCATCGAGATGGGGGTTTCCTTTACATTTTTTAAGTGCTTTGGCCGCTGGCCTAAGAAGATCGAGTTGAATGCTTTCAAGAAGTAAGCGAGCGTCAGAGCGCTTACAACGAGGGCGATGATGGTAAACACATATTGCCCCTCTTCGATGCCTGCCACGTAGATCGTCCACTTACTTGCAAAGCCGTTCATAGGCGGCACCCCCGAGATTGCAAGCGCACCTATCATGAAGGCCATCGCGGTCACGGGCATGTTGTTCCAGAGCCCCCCAAGCTTGTCCATGTTAGAGGTTCCCACCTGGTAGATGATCGTCCCAGCAATCATGAAGAGCATCGTCTTGTAGATGGCGTTGTTGAATAGGTGGAAGAGCCCACCTTGGATCCCCAGCGTCGTGCCCAAACCTATGCCGAGCAGGATGTAGCCGAGCTGGCAGATACCCGAGTATGCGAGCAAACGCTTCAAGTCTCGTTGGACAAGAGCCATGAAAGCGCCAAGCACCATCGAGACGAGTCCGAGGCCCGCGAGTATCATCCCCACTCCAAGAATCCCGAAAAGCATGTAGACCACTCGCACCATCGCGTAAATCCCAACGGTAGTCGTGGCCCCCGAGAAAAGAGCTGCGACGGCCGATGGGGCTGCTTGGTATGCATCTGGCTGCCACATGTGTAGGGGAACCATCGCGATCTTAATGCCGAAGCCAGTCATGAAGAGGCCTAGCGGCACAATCAGGGTTGATGGGACTACCCCTCCAAACTTTTGCATCAGGTCACCTATGTTGAGGCTACCCACTTGCCCGAAGAGCAACGCCACGCTAAGCAGGATGAAAGAGGTGCCTAGGGAGCTGACGATCATGTACTTGATGCTTGCCTCGATCGATTGCCAATTTCGCCTGAACGCCACGAGGGCATAGGAGGAGATGCACATGATTTCGAAGAACACGTAGAGGTTGAAGATGTCTCCCGTGAGCGTGACGCCCATCATACCAGCCAGGATGAGCAAGAAAAGGGTGTAATACTGGTCTAGTCCTGTGTCGCGCTCCATGTAAACAAAGGAGTAAATCGCGACGAGTGCGCTGATGCCAACAACGATGAGCGCGACCAGCAGGTTCAGCCCGTCGATGGCGAGGTTGATTCCCCAAGGAGGTTGCCACCCCCCTAGCTGGTAGACGAGCACTTGGCCGCCCACCACCGCTGGCAACATGCTCGCCACGATTACGAGCTCCGCAAGCACCGCAGCGATCGCAAACCACTCCCGAGCGCGCTTGATGCCTCGCCGACGGGCTAAAATTCCAACCACTGGCATCAGGAACGCCGCGAACAGCGGGAGCAATATGGCTAAAATTGGAGCGTGAGGGATCACTCCTTCAACCTCCTGATTTTCGATGGGTCAAGCGTGCCGTAGTGGCGGTAGGCGTAGATGGCTAGCGAGAGAGCCAGCGCGAGGATGCAGATGTTGATGACGATTGAGGTCAGCACGAGTGCTTGAGGGACAGGGTCGACGGCGTGGGCGGCAAATCCAGGGAGGTCCGAGAACATCTCCCCGCTAACGATTGGAGCCGTGCCTCCTAAGCGATATCCAATACTTATCAGGAAGAGGTGGATACCATCGGTCAACACGGCGAGGCCGATGATTATTTTGATCAAGTTGCGCTTGAGTAGCAGGCAGTATATCCCGAGAGCGACTAGGAGCATCGCAAAGATGTAGTTTAGGTCCAACTTTACACCCCCGTAAACTCCAAGCTGTTACTCATTCTTTCTCCTCCCTGAAAGCGAACAACATCGCGTAGAAAATCAGGATGATGCCCGCCGTGACTTTTATCCCGACGCCTAGGTAGAGCAGGGGCAGGTTGCCAGCACTAAATAGCTGCCCGAGATCTCCGAGCGGGAACACGTTTTGGAGGAAGAAGGCACCGAGTAGGAGGCCAAACAACCCTAGGACTACTATCGCTACCCCCCCGATGCTTTCAAGCACCTCGGCTTGCAGGAGGCCCATCCTTTTCTGTGCCCGTTCAATGCCATAGGCTAGGAGTAGCATCACCACCGAGGCGGCGATTATCACTCCTCCCGGGAAGCCCCCTCCGGGAGTCAGGTGGCCGTGAAGCACGATGTAGGCCCCGAAGAGGAAGGTGAACGGGAAGAGGAGCCTCGCGATTGTTCGAACGATTACCGTCATTCCCGCCATTACTCTCGCCTCCCAAATGCCCTGAAAATCATCACTACACCCACGACGGCTGTGAAGAGCACCGTCGCCTCCCCCAACGTGTCGTAGCCTCGGTAGCCCCACACGACGCTCGTCACCACGTTTGCCGCACCCGTCTGCTGAGGGGCGTTCTCTAAAATCTGCTGGCCGATGCTATTGTCGAAGTTTTCCCCGATCTGGCGACTGGGGAAGGAGCCGAACGGCAGTAGGTTAGTGCTGACGGTGAAAACGAGCAGCACGCCGATCGCCACGACCATCCCGAGCGCGAGTGCCCGTTGCATCTATTCTTTCCTCCTTGTGCGACTTATCGCTATCACGAAGAGCACGGTCGTCACCCCCGCCCCTACAGCCGCTTGGGTGATTGCAATGTCCGGGGCCTGAAGCATAAAGAAGACAACCGCAAGTGTGATGCTTGCTCCGGCCAGCACGATTACCGAGTAGAGCAGGTCTTTGAGTTCGATCGCGATTAGGCAGAGCACGAACAGGAACACGAGCATGGCGTTTTGAATCAGTAAATCGAGACTCAACTTCACACCCCTGTAAACTTCACACCCCTGTAAACTTCGCTCATGGTTTTTCCTCCTCGAGCTTGTCGACCACGCTGCGACGCCAGAGCTTGACGCCGGACTTATGGGCGGCTCGAGCGATTGCGTGGGCGCTTACGGGGTTAGTAAGGAAGATGAAGAAGGCGATGATGAGTATTTTTAAGGTGTAGGAGCTCAGCCCCTCAAGCACACTCGCGCCGAGCAGCATCACGATTGCCCCACCGACCACGACCACGGTGTTGGCGTGGATTCGGTTGTAAACATCCGGGAAGCGCACGATGCCAATTGACCCAACGATAGCACAGAAAGCACCGATGCCCAGCAGGATATAAGCGATTATTTCAATCAAGTTTCGATCCCCCTTCCTTCGAGATATTTTGCGATAGCGAGCGTGCCCAAGAAAGCGAGGAAAGCGTAGACCAAGGCTACATCGAGGTAGATGGGGGCACGATAATAGACGCCCAGCAGCACAAGGGCACTTATCATCAGCACTACCAAGGCATCGATGGCGACGACCCGATCGGGGGCCGTGGGACCCAGCGCGGCTCGGAGCGCGCAGATGAGGCATGCACAGAAGATGATGATGAGCACCTCGAGAATCATCTGAATATCCTCCTGAGGAAACGCTCGAAGGGCCAAGCTATTTGCCTGCTGGTTTGCTCGGGTTCTACCGCTTCGACATTGATCCAGTGCACGTATAGGGAGGGTTCCTCTTCATTGACCTCTACGCTGAGCGTGCCTGGGGTCATCGTGATCGCGTTGGCCAAGCCGGTGATGCCAAAGTCGCTCCGGAGTTTGGTCGGTACTCGCACGATGCCGGGTTTAATGGGCATTCTTGGGTGTAAGATGCGATAGATGACGCTTGCATGCGCCTTCAGCTCGGCCCAGATGTATGCGGGCACATAGGCGAGGGCGTAGCCCCATCGCTTCGGTTCAAATTTCTCCCGCATCCCACCGTGAAAGAGGAGCTTGTAGGAAATCACGGCCACGAAGGCAGCGACGATTGCCCCCACTCCGAGCTCCTGGGGATTGAGTGAACCCGTTAGGGCAATCCATGCTAGCCACAGGCAGATGAACGCAACGAACAAACTTCCTTTAGCCATTGGTATCGCTTCGTTGCCCCATAACACTGGGCCCAATAATTTTTTTCATTTTCATAGTATTCCGTTTTAATAGTTGTTCCAACTCTTTTACTTTTTACATCTATATATCCTTTATTTTCTGTGTTTTCATTAATTAAATAAAATTTGATGGGTTGGAATGAGTTTAGTGCTTTATCCAAAATTTCACTCTTTTAAATAACCTCCACCCAAAGCCTCGGCGGGCAAATTGAACACTTTGCTGCTCGTGCACACGCTTGTCGTGATTTGGTTAAATTGGCTTGACCTTATTCGAGCGCTCTCGTTGCACACGTCAGGCAACCCGTTGGCGTTTCCCAGCGGATTTACAAATCGTGGCATGGGGAGCTTATGAGGGGGTTTGCTTCGCTCGCGCTCATGCTAGCGGTGCTGCTCTTGGCGATAGTTCCGGTCAGGGCCAGTCCGGACGTTTTTACCGACGATAGCTTCAGCTCGCCCGGGGGGCTGGATGGTGTCGAGGTTGTTGCTGGTGATGTAAGATTAAAGATTACTCCCGAAAACTGGACACAGACCACAAAAGCTGATTTTGAACAGTGGGAGAATTACGAGAACATAACAGCTGTTGATTTGGATTATGTAAAACTTGAGAGCACTGGCGAAGGATGGTCAACCTTAGAAAATGCACCCTACAGCAGTACATATTGTGTAGCTACGGCTGGTGCTGGAGACTACATTTTCATCCTCAGGGGCTACTGGTCCGGCGTCAAGGTTGGGGTAGGGCGATACAACACCGCAACCGGGAGCGGGGAGAATTGGAGCGACCCAACGATCGAATGGCAGGAGAAGAAGCACTACTTTAAAAATGGTTGCTCGATGGCTTGGGACAATGGCGACTACATTTATGTGTTTGCGGGGGGCAGCTACGATGATACATCTAACCCATCCAATCCCACCAAGCACGAGCCCCGTTACGGTTTCTGGCGCTTTTCGGTCGGCAATCCATCCAGCTGGGAGCGTCTCGAGAACACACCATGGCACCAAGGCCCGGGGGACTCTTTAGTTTGGGCAAGGGCGGACGGGGAGAACTACATCTATGCATGGATTGGCACCACGAGCAAAAATCGCGGGCGCGGTTGTGGGGCAAAATTTTATCGCTACAGCGTTCACAGCGGGCACTGGGACGCAAAGCCGATAACCGAGATAGAGAAGCTGTATTGTAATAACGAGGTTTTGCCGCCCTACGGTGCCGACGATGGCTCGAGCTTGGCGTGGACCGGAGGGGATTACATCTATTTCCTCCCGGGCGCCTATGCCGAGAACCTACCTCCAAACAAGGAGCGCTATTTCGCACGTTTTGTAATTTTGGAGAATAGGTGGGAAAATCTGGCGATGTTGCCCTACAACGAGAACCCAGACACAGCGGAGAGCGATGGTGTCGATGATGGTGGCTCGATGGTCTGGAATGGTGGCGATTATTTCTACGTTTTGAAGGGCGGAGATGGCAACGGAGATGATGAGGCGGACAATTTCTGGCGTTACAGCATCAGCTCGGACTCGTGGGAAGTGCTGGCGGGGGTTCCGCTTGGGCCGTCGAGGAACAACGGCACGAGGCTAGGTTACGCGGGCGAGAACGTGTATTACTGGCACGCCAACTCGACTGGATTCTGGGCATACACGCCGCCGAAGTATAGGAGAAGTGGCTATTTTACCTCTAGTGTTTTCGATGCCGGCGTGATCTCCACTTGGCAGCGAATGAGTTTTGAGTTCGGTGCAAGTAGCGGGGCGGCGCTGCGGGTTTGGACACGGTCGAGTTCAGACAACGTAAAGTGGTCGGATTGGGTGGAGAATCAAAGCGGGGACTTACTGCCGTGGGAGAACCGCTACCTCCGGTACCGCGTGGAGCTCTCAACCACCGACGAAGATGTAACACCCATACTGCACGAGATGCGCATCGCCTACGTCACGAAAATTTGGAGAACTGGCACCTTCACGAGCCAGCCCCTCGAGCTCGGTCACGTTGAGAATTGGGGCACGCTGAGCTGGGAGGCGACGCTACCGGAGAACACCTCGATATCGTTCGCCACCCGAAGCTCGGCAGATGGCTCGACTTGGTCGGAGTGGGCCGAACTTGACTCGAACGAGATTCAAAGTCCGACTCGCGACCGGTCGTTTCTGCAGGTTCGGGCGACTCTGAGGAGCTTGGGCGCGGCCACCCCAACCTTGCGGAGCTACAGTATTTCCTATACCCCAGATCGAGCGCCGCCGGTTCAGCCGATTGAGCACGTGGCGTTGGTCGTAGCGGTTGGCGCGGCGGGCATTGTGGCGGTTGGCGTGGATCGGGCGCTCTCTAAGAGGGCTCGCCACGCCTAAAGGGACAAAGATGACGCCTCGGATTAAGGCGCAAAAAGGCGAAGAAAGCAATAGGGGCTTTTCACGTCAATCGTCGATGGTGGTATTAACGTTCAACGTAGTAATCGGGGCTATAAAAGCTTTTTTCTGTAGAATTGAGGATTTTTGGTTCACAACGCTTAAATTAGAGGACTTTAGGTTCGCAAGCGATTAATAAAGACCTTAAAGAGTTCAGCTCGTACAAAAGAGGAGATGAATTAAGTGAGAGAGAAACTAGCATTAGTAATCGCAGCCTTAATGATAACTTCAATGGCACTTTCGATATCGACAACTAGCGTTAGCGCAACGCATGCCACGCCTACGATGAGCGTCAGTCCCGATTTCGTGAAGGCAGGAAATTCCTATGTTTTCACGCTGTCGGTGAAGAACAACGGCGGGGATCTGATTGAAAATGTCATTGAACCAATTGTGAAACTTCCAAAGGACAACATAGTGGAAAACGTCGATGTGACGTTATCAGCGGGCACACAGGTGGTAATGGAAAACGACAATATTGTTACAGTGGTTGAGAATACAGATGTGACGCTACCAGTGGGTACGAGAATACAACTCAGCGGCAGCCTGTTTGCCGAGCTGATTGATGGAGCAACGGCGGAACTGGTAGATAACAGAACCCCAGTTCTGGCGGTAAACAACGAGGTAACGGTTGAGAGTCAGGCGGTAACGCTGGCGGAGAATGATCTAAGACTGCTTGCGGATACATCTGCGGCACTTGTAACCCCCACCACAGCGAGGTTCCCTGAGGATACCTTGGTTGAGGTGCCAGACGATGTGGACACAAACGTATCGGGAAGCATAACACTGGTTGCGGATAATAAAGTAACTCTTGGAACGGATAATAAGAGTACGGTTGTGGCTGATGTAAGATTGCTAGCTGAGACACGTATAAAATACACAACTACAAGTCTCGCGGGTGGCATAGTTTCATTGGACGCGGGTACTGAGGTAGACATAGGAAATAACGTTACATACACTGAGAACGTAGTCCTGCCGGCTGGTACTAAGGTAACGGCGACAAACGCGCCTGTGACGGTGGCTGAGAATACGGATGTCACCGTCTTGGCGGGCAAGGTAGTGATTCTCCCGACAGGAACTGTACCTCAAAGTGTACCTGCGGGTTGGTCGTTTTCTGACAATGCGTGGAACGGAACTGCAGACAACATAGCAGTTGGTGAAACTGTAGAGTTCCCATTCGCCGCGACTGCGCCAACTAATGGCACCTATAACATCACCGTAAAGACAACGGACATCAACGGCTATGAAGCGAACGTAATCATTAGCATAACTTCCGACGGTATGGCACCAACTGTAACGGCCGCCGTCTCGCCTTCTCTAGTGGGCCTCGCCACGGTTACCATTACCGTGACAGCAAGCGAGAAGTTGAGCGAGCTGGGCAAAGTGACCGTGACACAGAGCGGTGCCGTGACACAGAGCGGTGCAGTTGACGAGAACGTGTTCACCGTCACAATGACATCGACCGACGGAATCACTTGGACCGGTACGTATTCGGTGATCGAGAACTGGGATGGCGCTGCTACAGTAGCTATTGAAAATTCGAAGGATCTGGCCGGCAACGTAGGGGGAGAGAATGCCTCAGTCGCGACCTTCACGGTCGACACAATAGCGCCGAATGCTCCTATAGCCGTGGCTGTTCCAACCAACGACGGGGAGGTAATCCTGCTAGATAACTTTGTTAACCAACCGAACCAACTGGTGTACGGAGTTTCGACCGAGGCGGAGGTCTTGGTCCGAGTCAACTCTGACGTGATTTCTGTAACACCTAGGACCGACAACGGGTACAGTGTCGCAATAACCCTGGTCGAGGGAACCAACGAGGTCGGTGTGAGTCTAGTAGACCTTGCGGGCAACGCCAGTGAGGAGAACGTTCAGGAGGTCGTTCTCGATTCATTGCCCCCGACGGTCGCGGTAGTCTCGATTGCAGGCAAGGGATACGCGGCGGACATGGCGATTAACGACAACACCCCGACGATAGTGGTGAAGATGCTCGACGCTGTGAGCG